>JBILXT010000387.1:0-6823 GCA_044378235.1 Planctomycetaceae bacterium | reverse complement strand
GCCACGACTTCGGCGTCAACCACACCGTCGGTCTGACGAGATTTCTCACGCCATTCTTCGGTGAGCTGATCCTTCTTCTTGCGAAGCTTGTCAGCCTGATCACGGAATGAAGCGGCCTTTTCGAACTTCTGCTCGGCAACGGCTTCTTCTTTCGCGGTGTTCAGACGCTGGATTTCTTCTTCCAGTTCCTTCAGGTCCGGTGGACGAACCATCGACTTCAGGCGAACGCGAGCACCCGCTTCGTCGATGACGTCGATCGCCTTATCCGGCAGACAACGAGCTGTGATGTAACGGTTGGACATTTCCACCGCGGTTTCCAGAGCGTCGTCGGTGATCTGAACACGGTGGTGTTCTTCGTAGCGATCTCGCAGACCCTTGAGAATTTCCACTGCCTGAGCAGCGGACGGCGGCTCAACCATCACAGTCTGGAAGCGTCGTTCCAGAGCAGCGTCTTTCTCGATGTACTTGCGATACTCGTCGAGCGTTGTGGCTCCGATACACTGGATTTCGCCACGGCTCAGAGCTGGCTTCAGCACGTTTGATGCATCAATCGCGCCTTCGGCACCGCCCGCACCAACCAGAGTATGCAACTCGTCGATAAACAGAATCGTGTTCTTGGCGCGACGAACTTCGTTCATCACGGCCTTGATACGCTCTTCGAACTGACCACGATACTTCGTACCAGCGACCATCATCGCGAGGTCAAGCACGATGATTCGACGGTCTGCCAGAATGTCTGGCACGGCATTGTCCACGACCATCTGAGCGAAGCCTTCGACGATCGCGGTCTTACCAACCCCGGCTTCTCCGAGAAGAACAGGATTGTTCTTCTGGCGTCGGCACAGGATCTGGATGACTCGTTCAATTTCGCGTTCTCGCCCGATAACCGGATCGAGCTTCTTCTGCTTGGCCAGTTCAGTCAGGTCGCGACCAAAGCTGTCCAGAGCAGGAGTCTTGCTGCGGCTTGCGCCCTTGGCGGCCGCGCCTGTTCCGGCTGCTGCTCCGCCGCCGCCACGTTCTTCTGAACCCGGCTCGGCCGATTCCATGCCGTGACCCAGCAGGTTCAGAACTTCGTCGCGAACATCTTCCAGCTTCATGCCGAGGTTCATCAGAACCTGAGCAGCGACGCCTTCCTGTTCACGCAGCAAGCCGAGCAACAGATGCTCGGTGCCGACATAATTATGGTTGAGGTTTCGCGCCTCATCCATAGCGTATTCGATGACTTTCTTCGCACGAGGTGTCTGAGGCAGTTTGCCCATCGTGACCATGTCCGGTCCCGTCTGAACAATCTTCTCCACTTCGATGCGGATCTTTCGAAGATCGACGTCAAGATTCTTCAGCACGTTGGCAGCAACGCCTGAACCTTCTTTAACAAGACCAAGCAGGATGTGTTCCGTGCCAATATATTCGTGATTGAATCGCTGAGCTTCCTGATTAGCCAGCTGCATCACTTTACGAGCACGATCTGTGAAGCGTTCGTACATTCGACTTCCTCGTTTTCGAATCTTTCCGAAGTCCCAAAAGCAGTTCGCTTTCAGGAACCAATTGTTCCGCGACTCACCGAGTCAGCAACATATCCGTTTAATTTCACGGATGCTCCCGTGATAGCCGCTGAGTTTATTTGTAGGACGGTCCTTTCAGGCCGTCGATCCCGCACGAGCGGTCAATATCGACGTCCTGAAAATCTCGACGCCCTGAAAAGGGCATCCTACATTTCTTCAAAGCCGCTACGGGACTCACACCCTCGATCCTGGTTACCTGACGGCTTCCGGCGAACCGAAAACCACCTCCCTGAACTCTAGCGCCGAAACGAACGCATTTGACGAATTTCTGCGGAAGTTTGGTGATTGCAACGTCTGATGTGTCGGAAAAGTCTGAGCGTTCCAGCCATCTGGCAAACACTCGCCCCTGAAAACCCGCAATCCTTTGACAGTCAGAATCGTGGCAATTGCCTCAACCGCAAAACTCCTTACAACCTACGCCGCCACATTGACATTCATTTGTTTCAAACGACTAACACCAAATGGCAGAGCGAATTGCATACCGGATTCTAGGGGGCATCGTACAACGGGACAAGACAAGGGATCTGGCGATTCGGAACATCGAGATCGCAGAACTGCATTTTTCTGCACCAGCAATTCAACACATTCATTGATTTATCTCAGATCTTCAGTGGCACTGCATTCACTTTCTCTGTGATTTCTTCAGGCCGCCAACGCCAGCAATGGGCACAAATTCGATTTTCCTGGTGTTCAATCGAGCGTTTTGGCGAACCGATGTCGCATAGTCCGATGCGATTCAGACTCCTGGCCCTGCAGCGTTCGGGGCCAAATTTGAGCGATGGACTGGCCGCTAACAGACCGGATTTCCTTCTGTGGACACGACTATCCGGATCACTTCCGACTATGATAGCCACTGCTCCGGTGACATTTTTGTAGTTTGCCGTTGTCGAATCGAACGCCGTTGAGAGGAACCTTTCGTGATCATTACAGGAATTGATGTTTGTCCGTTGACGGGGGCGACTGTCGACGGCGGCTGGCCGCAGGGACATGAGCCACAGGAGAATCTTCACACGTTGGTGATCGTGCATACCGACTCCACGCATGTCGGATTTGGCAGTTGTTTCACCTCCGGAAAGCTGATCACAGGAGCGATTGAGCTGCTGTGGCCATTGTTGAAGGGCGAACTGGCAATTGAACCGGAACGCGTTTCCGAGAAACTGCATCAGTCGACATTTTGGCAGGGACGAGGCGGCTCGGTCACGCATGCAATCAGCGGCATCGACATCGCTTTGTGGGATCTGATGGGAAAGGCGTGTGGTCAGCCAGTTTCCCGTCTGATGGGCGGGAATTATCGAGACCGCATCAAGCCTTATGGTTCCATTCTGTTTGATGAGCCAGACGCTTTGGCGAAGAACCTGGAGAGCGTGGTGGCTCGCGGGTTCAAGGCGATCAAAATGGGCTGGCGTCCGTTCGGTCGCCGTGATCGAGCCTTCGACGAGCTGCTCGTTCAGACCGCACGGGATACAGTGGGGGATGATGTTGAGCTGATGGTGGATGCCGGCGGAAGTGAACAGTTCTGGCCGCACGGAACAAACTGGGCTCGCAACACCGCGATGATGCTGGCGGATTACGATATCACGTGGTTTGAGGAAGCTCTGCCACCAGACGATATCAATGGATTTGTCGAGCTAACTCGAGTTTCACCAGTTCCGATTTCCGGCGGCGAAGTGTTGACTCGCAGACAATCCTTTCAGCCGTGGCTGGAGCGTCATGCGTTCGACATCATTCAGCCGGATGTGACCAAGAACGGCGGACTCAGTGAGTTCCGACGCATTGCACAATTGGCTCAGGATCACAATGTGCAGGTCGTACCTCATGGCTGGAACACAGCCGTTGGCCTGGCGGCAGACCTCCAGATTTCTGCGTTTCTGCCAGTGGCTCGTTACGTGGAGTATCTGACTCCGTGTGCCTACATCGATGAATTGCCAGCAGATCCTTTCGTCATCGACAGCGAAGGATTCCTGAAGATTCCGACTCGACCAGGTTTGGGGATCGATATCGATCCAGCTCGATTAAAGCGATTCTGTCCCGACAGAATTGAGTTCCGATAGGGAGAGTAAGCTGGCTGTGAGCGGTACGGCGATAGCCGGCCGTGTTTGTGGAGGGATTACGTTTACCGCCCATCCAGAGGCGCCGGCTTTAGTGCTGGCCGGCGCCTCCGGCTGGGCGGTAAACGACTAAAACACCGGCGGCTAGCACCGTACCGCTCACAACAGCATTCCGACAAATTCAGCTCTCCGAATAATTAACAACGAATTGAAAAACACATGTCAGGCGATCATTCGACCAACGGACACGCAGGCACCGAAGCTCCGGTAGGCAAGGCGATTGCCACAGGAGTGTGTCTGGTTTCCGGGCTGGCGGGATTTCTGCTCAGCCGCGCAGGAACATCGGCGGCGGGGACATGGTCAATCGTGGCATGCGTGATTGCGTATCTCGCCGGCGGCAGTGGACCGACCATCAGCGCGATTGCCTCTTTGAAGAATCGCCAGCCCACGGTCGACCTGCTGATGATCCTCGCGGCTTTGGGAGCGGCTGCGATTGGCGAATGGATGGAAGGCGTCGTGCTGCTGTTTCTGTTTTCGCTCAGCGGAACACTCGAAGAGTTTGCGATGTACCGCACGACTCGATCCATTGAATCGCTGATTCAACTTCGTCCGCGAGAAGCCTGGTTGGTGACAAACGGAGTTGTTTCCGAGAAGCCGATTCCGGTCGAAGACTTGAAGGTCGGCGATCAGGTGCGAGTTCGTCCAGGGGAGCGATTTCCTGTCGACGGCGATGTCCTGGAAGGTGAGACATGGGCCGATGAGTCTACGCTGACGGGAGAAAGCGAGCAGATTCGAAAGTCGGTCGGTGCAAAAGTCTTCTCGGGAACGATCAACGGTTCCGGCAATGTGCTGGTGAAGATGACGAAAGCCGTAGCCGACACGACGATCGCTCGCATCGTGCATATGGTGCAGGAAGCCCAGGCTCAGAAGACGCCGACGCAGCGTTTTGTCGAATCATGGCAGACACCGTATGTGCTGGGTGTGATCTTTACTTCTGCGTGTGTGTTTCTGGCATCGCTTCTGATGCATTCAAACGACTGGCATGACGCGTTTTACCATGCAATGGTGCTGCTGGTTGCGGCTTCGCCGTGTGCAGTTGTCGTGGGAGCACCGGCTGTGCTGCTGTCCGCGATCGCGCGAGCTGGCCGACAGGGGATTCTGTTCAAAGGCGGGGTTCATCTGGAATCGCTTGGACAGGTCAGCATTATCGCCTTCGACAAGACCGGCACTGTCACGATGGGGAAACCGGCTGTCGCTGAAGTCTGGACGCCAGCGGGAACAGATCAATCACGATTATTGAGCCTTGCGGCCACAGTAGAGCAACGCAGCGAACACCCTCTGGGAATTCCGGTGCTGGCTGAAGTTCGCAGTCGACAGATCAAGTTCAGTGACGGGGCTTTCACCGATTTTCATAGTCACACAGGACTCGGTGTTCATGCTCGTGTTGACGGAATCTGGGTCGGTGTTGGTCGAGAAACGCTGTTCGAAACTCACGACATCAAACTTCCGCCGGAACTGATTGAGCAAGCTCGCCGCATGCGCGAAGCGGGACAGACGGCTCTGCTGGTGGCAACCGATGTCGCGGGTCTGATGGGCGTCATCGGAGTGGCCGATCAATTGCGGCCCGAAGCCCCGGAGACGATGAGATCTTTGAAGCAGATGGGAATTCGTCAAACGGTCATTCTGACCGGGGATCACGAACGAGTTGCCAGAAACATCGCTGCCAAGCTTGGCGCCGACGACGTGCGAGCCGGATTGATGCCGGACCAGAAAGTCGTGGAGCTCAGCCGTTTGGCCGCGGACGGCGATCTCGTTGCGATGGTTGGTGATGGCGTGAACGACGCTCCGGCTCTGGCGACAGCTCAGGTGGGAATCGCGATGGGTGGTGCGGGCACGGATGTCGCTTTGGAAGTTGCTGATGTGGTTTTGATGAGCGACGATCTGAGGAGCTTGCCGGTCGCGATCTGGATCAGTCAAACGGCACGACGTCGAGTTCGTCAGAATATGACGTTTGCGTTCTCAATGATTGCGTTACTGGTGATCGCAACGTTCTTTGATCTGCCGCTCTCGCTGGGAGTGCTCGGGCATGAAGGCAGCACGGTGCTGGTGGTTCTGAACGGGCTCAGAATTCTGTGGGAGAAAGTTCCCTCGTTTCATGCTCCTTTGTAGGTTGGACATTCCTGTCCGACCACCCCTTGCTGATAAGAGGATCTGTATGAAGAACGTACTTTCTGCCATCCACGTTCTGTGTCTCTTCGCTACGAGCTTTTTTGTTATCTCCCACCTTTCGGCCGATGAGTTGCCTAAACAGAGCCTTGCTGAGACCGTCAGCAAACTGGATGGCGAGAAGCAACCGATTCTCTATTGGGCGCCGGAGTCGGCATCAAAGCAACCCACGCCGCTGTTTGTCTTTTTGCACTCCTGGAGTGCGGACTATACGCAGGACAACAGCAAGTGGATGGTCGAGTGTGTGCGTCGCAACTGGATCTGGATTCATCCCAATTTTCGAGGCATCAATCAGACTCCCAAAGCCTGCGGTTCAAAATTCGCGCGTCAGGATATTCTGGATGCGATCCGGTTTGCTCGTGAAAAATGGCAGGTCGATAATACTCGAGTTTACATCGCGGGGGTTTCCGGCGGCGGACATATGTCGCTGCTGATGGCCGGTCACCATCCGGAAGAATTCAGCGCGGTCTCGGCCTGGGTCGGGCCGATGGATCTGATCGAGTGGCATCGTTTTCATGTGATGGATGGAAAGCCCGACAAGTATGCTCAGATGATTGAACTTTCTCTTGGCGGTCCACCGGGAACATCCGCCGAGATCGATGCGGACTATCGAGATCGCTCGCCGGTGTTCAACCTGTCTCGTACAGGCGATCTGCCGATCAGCATTCTGGCTGGTGTGCAGGATGGGCATTCAGGTTCGGTACCTGTGTCTCATTCGCTGCACGCGTTTAATGAAATCGCCAAAGCGCACGGCTCAGCGGTCATCTCCAAAGAGGATATTCGGTCGCTCACGAAAGATCGTAAGCTCTCAAATCCGCAGCCATCGGATCTTGTGGAGGATCCCATTCTCGGTCGCCAGATTCATTTGCAGCGAACTTCAGGCCGCAGTGTCGTGACAATCTTCGAGGGCGGACATGAGAGCATTCCGCCGTCGGCGTTTTCATGGCTGGAGCAGCAGCAGCGAGAGACCAGGTTACAGAAGAAGTG
>JBILXT010000386.1:0-6837 GCA_044378235.1 Planctomycetaceae bacterium | reverse complement strand
ACACCGCGAACATGATCTTTCTGGAACACAAGATCCGGGTGTTCAAGGCCGATCACCGCGAGGTCTGCAGCCTGCTGCGAAGCCCCCAGCGACACGCTGAAAAACGGAACTCCCTGACCTCCTAAAACCTGTGCTGTCTGCAACGGCGACGGGCCGGAATTGTGCTGACCATCAGTAATCAGAACGATCGCGGTTTTCGCCTGAGCAGCATCAGCGGCATTGGCCTCTGTCGATGGCGTGTCGCTGGTGTTCTCCGATGCGGTGATAGACTTTTGAGTCGCTACGATCCCGGAACTCAGGTCCGTGACACTGGAAAAGTCCTCGGCACTTCTTTCGTTCTGGCCTTCAGATTCTTCATCGACTCCGCCATTTGTAGACGTTGGAGCTGGCCTGCCCAGCAACTCTGCTTTTTCACCCGCCAGCCGCAGCACTTCAACATCATGCTGCTCCTGGAGCTTATCCAGAATCTTTGCGGATGACTCCGATAACCCCATCTCCACTCGACGCCAGCGCGGAGTTTCATCGAACATGGCGAGCGCCGAGCGAATCGACTCATCGCCCGATTCAACGATCCGCGAAACTTCGGTTTCAAACGAACCGCGGACTGAACCTTCGAGCGATTCACAGACTTTGGCCAATGCCACCAGTGCATTCGCTGCTGCGGCCGCATCTGCGTCGATTGTGGAGGCTGTTGTATCCAGAGGCTGAAGCAACTCGTTTTGATATCGCTCTGAGAGTTCTGATGGCAAGGAGGTCTTCAACTCCAGCAAACGTGAACGAAACGCATCAACTGCAGTTCGCAATGTGCTGGCCGTGACGGCCGGGGCGGCGCTAACAGCCGGGGTACTTGCTGCCGCAGCCTCAGCAGCTTTCGGATCGGCCGCCGCTGTTGGTGCTGCATCAGAATTCACAGCTCCGGGATCGTTCGCAGGTGCGGTACTCTTCGGAGCAATCGCATCCACAAATCCCTGCCGAGCCTCAGACAACTGATCTGCAAGTTTCAGCAGCTTCGAATCGATTCGCCCGGCACTGATCCAACCCAATTGTTCCGCAACCAGCAACTTTCTTCCGGTCGACATGTGACGATCCTGCATCGTCATACTGCGGGAATCATCGACATAGATTTTGACTCGACCAAGTTCGCCAAGAATCATCCGATGATGCAACACCGGCCCGGTGAGCACCAGAATTCCCAGCAGAAACGCCAAAGATCGCAGCAACGGCAGCAGCCATCGAAGTCGACGCGGCAAATCAAAACTTTCGCGGCTGTAGTAACGCCACGACAATACGCATACGACCAACGCCGCCAGCAAACCGGCCCACAGCGAAACATCACCAACAAATCGCAGAGTTGTCATAGACGAACCCTCGCGAATCGTTGTTGCAGAATGAGTTCCAAAAACATAAATGCCAGAAAGGCCGCCATCACAAACTTCCAGATCTCCTGACCATGCCGCCGCAGACGATCCTGCTCCAGATACTCGGCCGGTGATTTAATCAGCGTCGACGCCAGACTCTTTGATAACTCAACCAACGCCGGTTCCGCCAGAACGCTCAGGTCGGATTCACTGCGAGAAGTCTCAGCGACAAAGTGAATCGTTTCGGCCGCAGGCGTTGACATCGCATAAACGCCGGGCCGTTGAGTTTCCTCAAACCGCGCCAGCTGCAGCTTGCCCTGCGGTGTTGTGTTGAGAGTTCGGCGAGCCCCATCAGGAGTGACCACCGACAATGTTGTCGCTTGTTCAGCGCCCGGCAACATCGCAACAGCCGGATCACCCGTCGCAATATTTCGCGGCGGAGAAATCCCCGAGGCCATCGTCGTAATAATCTGCTGCATGAGCGGAACGTACAAAGGCCGAACAGGCAAGTCGGACCAGTCCGCATCACAGGACGTCGCCATCTGCAGCACAACGCCATCCCCAACTCGACGCTCGATCAGCAGCGGATCACCAGAATCCAATCGCGCCAACACCGCGACGTCGCTTCGACCATCCACATCGGCCAGCTCATGCCAGCGTCGAATCTCCGCCGTCGACAAATCACCATTGGCCGGTTCGTTAAAGAACTCCAGAGCCGGATGATCGAAATGCTGCGCGACAATATGAGAAGTCTTGTTGAGAGTTCCGGCGGTAGCATCGGCCTTCCCGTCGGACTCGATCTGCCCTTTCAAAATCCCGAACGCCGCTGGCAGCAGGCCTCCACCATTGGCAAACATCTGCTCGCGATACCAATTCAGATCAATCTTGTTTCCAGCACAGACCAGCAAGGCACCGCCATCGTTCACAAATCCCGTTAACGCAGAGACTTGAGCAGCCTCCAGCTTGGAAACATTCGCCAGCACAACGACGCGCGAAGTCTTCAGACGTTCTTCAGTAAGATCTTTCGATTGCCCTGTCTGAGTCTGCACAAGATCCGCCAGACGCACTCGGCCAAACGTAAATGGCGTCAATGCAATCGACAGATAGTCCGTTTCACTTTGCAGAGGCTGCCCGCTGGGATCTCCATCAACCAGCAACACGTTAATACTGTCCCAGATCGTAACGGCGGCCGCATAACGATTATCTTCTTTCAGAGGATCGTCGGCGACGACTTCGACTTCGATCACATGCGATCCCGCTTTCTCGAAAGAGCAGGGGAACAGTGCTTGAGTCGTCCCGTTCGCGGTCAGCGCAATTTGCGAAACCGACGATTCTGCCCCATCAAGTCTCAGCACAACCCGCGCATTTTCAACTGGCGTACTGCCATGATTGCGAAGATTGGCTCGTACAGAAATCTGCTGGCCAACTCCCAACGCGCGGCGAGGAAACTCAAGGGAGTCCAGGGAGACGTTACTGCTGACTGGTTGACCAATCGGCAACAGCGTCAATGCCGGGGGAATCTTCAACGAACTCAATTGCCCTCGAATCGATTCGGCGGTGTTCTGCCCAATCGCCTGCCAATCGGCCGGCTGAAAGTCGCTGATAACAATCAGCTCGCGGCGAGCATGTGACATCGCATCGACAGTCTTCAACGCTTCATTCAGTGAAGCCTGCATATCGCTGGCCCCATACCCGGCCTTGATCTGGCGCAGTCGACGAACGACGGCTTCGCTGTCGAAGACCGGCTGATCAAACAACGGAGTTGGACGACCACCCGTTTGAATCACGGCGACCTCGGAGCCACGACTGACCGCATTCACGATCTGACAGGCTGCATCAACAGCTTTTTCAAAGCGCGAGCCGGACGGATCGACAGTGTCCATCGAATAACTAGTATCCAGCAGTATCACCAGCGAAACCGGCGAGTCACCTTCAAGCAATCGGGAGCCGGTCAGAACAGGGCGAGCCAGGCAGAGAGCCAGCAACACAGGAATCGCACAGCGTACGAACAGCAGAATCAGTTGATCAACATGGAGCCGCTTGTGGTTGACTTTGATCACCGATTCGAGGAGATGCATGGCTCCCCATTCGACGGTACGAAAGCGGCTTCGATTCAGGATGTGGATAATCAGTGGAATTGCGAACGCTAAAGCTCCAAACGCCAGGGCACCATTGAGGAACGTCATGGAACGCTCCTGATAATAAATGGCGGAAAGTCACCGCCGCAGCCGGAATCAGGAAATGATGCCGCAGCGGAAAAACCAGCTGGATTGATGTCGGAGGGAATTGATGGCATCAAAGCGCGAGGAAGGCAAAAGGAGGGTTACTGATCACCTCGGCCAAATGGCCGCAGGTGAAAGTTGGCAACGCAGGATAGAGCCCCAACCGGCCGCCGCAAACCAACCCGCCCGAATTCGCTCGATTCCGCCATCGCCACTACGGCTCGAATATCCCCGGGAGCATAGCCCTTAACGAACTCAGGCCTCTCCTGCAGAATCCCGAACCGCCATTGAACTTCGAAAAACCGGAGAACTCTCAGTCAAATTCCGAAACTAGCGGGCTGAACGAGCCCGTCTCCTTAATGATGTCGCAGAAAATTGACCCGCACTCCGGAAATGCGGCAGACTGCCCGGCTAAACGGGTTTACACGAATTCGCAAACCCGATATATCTTCCGCACGATTCGCGGACCGGACGATCGCCTGCGACTGGAGCAGGTGCCCGGAGCAGTTCCCCGGACGACTGGCGGTGTTCGAAAACACCTGTCAGTGTTTTGTTTCGCTGGAGGAAAGCATCAGTGTCGATTGAAGAAAAAGTGATTGGTATCGTCAGCGATCAGCTTGACGTCCCGAAAGAAGAAATCTCCCGCACCAGCTCATTCGTAGATGATCTGAAGGCGGATTCCCTTGATATTGTTGAACTCGTAATGGCTCTTGAAGACGAATTCGACGTCAAGATTCCAGACGAAGACTACGACAAGATCAAGACGGTCGGTAATGCGATCACTTACATTGAAGGTAAGCAATAGTTCCTTCGCTCGCATTCATCCGTCAACCATTACGGCAGCTTCATGCTGGTTGTGCTGATCGCCTCACGGGCATCGGCACTCCGGCATTGTGGCTGAGGATTCCGTGGGTTCGGTGCTGCGAGTTCTTTTTTGCGCCGCGAGCTGAATGATGTCACGCCGTCGAGTAGTAGTGACCGGGCTTGGCGTTGTCACTCCGCTTGGCTGCGAACTGGACGACGTCTGGGCAGCGGTCTGTGCAGGAAAAAGTGGTGTCGGTCCCGTTCAACGGTTTGACTGCCGCGACTTTAAAGTTCGTTTCGGAGGCGAGATCCGAGACTTCGATCCGCTGCCTCATCTTCCGATTGAGAGCAAAGAGCTTCGGCGTATTGATCGATTCAGTCAGTTCGCCATGGTCGCCGCACAAAAGGCCATTAATCAGGCAAAGATCGATTTGTCGGAAGGTGATTCGTACCGCTACGGCGTTCTCGTCGGCAGCGGAATCGGTGGGCTTGATGAAATCGAACAGCAGCATTCGATGCTGTTTGATCGTGGCCCCGATCGAATCTCTGCATTCATGATCCCCAAGCTGATCATCAACGCGGCCAGCGGAAACATCTCCGTGCGCTGGGGTCTCCGTGGACCAAACACAGCCGTTTGCACCGCGTGTGCTTCGGGAACCAATGCCATCGGCGATGCTTATCGACTGATCCAGATGGATGTGGCCGATGTGATGGTGACCGGTGGGACAGAAGCCGGTTTGACTCCGATGGGAATTGCTGGATTCGCTCGCATGGGAGCACTGTCGACTCGCAATGATGCCCCCCAACAAGCCAGTCGTCCGTTCGATCGAGATCGCGATGGTTTTGTGCTTTCCGAAGGAGCCGGAATTCTGGTTCTGGAAGAGTACGAGTTCGCAAAACGTCGAGGTGCCAATATCCTCGGCGAAGTTCTGGGCTATGGTTTGTCTTCCGACGCAACCCATTTGACGGCTCCAGATCCAAACGGCACGGGAGCAGCGTACGCGATTCGAGCGGCTCTTCGGGATGCTGGCATTTCGCCTGACGAAATCGACCACATCA
Organism: Planctomycetaceae bacterium; assembly: GCA_044378235.1. Taxonomy (GTDB): domain Bacteria; phylum Planctomycetota; class Planctomycetia; order Planctomycetales; family Planctomycetaceae; genus SXXK01. The sequence goes on along the minus strand of JBILXT010000386.1, from coordinate 1,394 downwards.
ATGCTCATGGCACCAGCACACCGCTGGGTGACATTGCTGAAACGTGTGCAATTCGGACAGTCTTCGGCAGTCATGCGGACGCGATTGCCGTCTCCAGCACCAAGAGCCAGCTCGGTCATTTGCTGGGTGCCTCTGGCGGTGTCGAATCGGTCTTCTGTTTTCAAGCCATGCAGACTGAGACCGCTCCACCGACGATCAATCTGGACAATCCGGATCCGCGTTGCGATCTGGACTACGTCCCATTCCAGCCGCGATCCATGAAGATCCGCAAAGCCATGAAAAACAGCTTCGGCTTCGGCGGCCATAACGCATGCCTCGTGTTCTCCTCGATGGAGTAGACGGTGCGTGTCCCAACACGGCCGTGAAAGAGTTGCCTCGCGTCCAGTAGATCCCTTCTGCCGGAAAGGATTTTCGCCAACAGGCGAAGCCCGGATGATATGAAATTAAGGGGATTCGGTGTTAATCATCGCCCTGCGAAGACAAGCTCCTCAGTGGCGTGACATCACGGAGAAATCTTCGAATCTGGTTTGAGATCATCGCTCCACGGGGACAAGCCTGGGGTGAATCAAATCAGGAGTGTCATCGCTTGGGATTGCGCAAATTCTGGTCCGTTATTTCCGGCTGTGTTTCGCTGCGTAGCTGCGGCAGAATTTAGCCCCAGGCTTCAGCCGGCTTCAGCCTGGGGTGGGAGCGAAAACAATATCCAATAGCCGTGAAACGGCGACAGCGATGTTCTTTCAACTACATCAACATATTGCTGTCGCCGTTTCACGGCTTATGTTCGTTTTCAAACGTCTTCCCCGGGCTCAAGCCGGCTCAAGCCTGGGGCTACCTACTGCCGCCTCTACGAGGCGAAATCAGAACGGCAGTTGTCCCACTGAAACTCGTTGCAGTACCGAATGTTTGACGCCTCAGTACAAGCTCCATTGTGGCAAGTCGAGCTTAAGTCCACCCCATTGGGGCGAAGCCCCTCGGGTAATTCCATGAGGATTGCAGGCTCCGCAGAAGCATCACATGCGCACATATCACGGCAAGCCGTGAAGTCCTGCCCGGCAGGCAGGACCTACCAAAACTCGCGGCCGCGTTCGACACCTGCAAAACACCTCGCCGCTTCCTAACAGCGGCGTGATTTACTAGAGTCTGGCCGCTGAAACCTTCCTCACGCATTCAGCAATCGACTCCAGCCCCACGAGCTTCGAAAGGCCCATCACGATGCAGAAACTTCTCTGCGCCGCAGTCTTTGTCTTTTCCGTCGCCTGCCAGACTCTGCAGGCTGCGGATCGACCGAATATCATCTTTATCTTCTCCGATGACCACGCCCAACATGCGATCTCGGCATATGGATCAAAGGTCAATCAAACTCCGCATCTGGATCGACTCGCCAAAGATGGTGC
>JBILXT010000384.1:0-6857 GCA_044378235.1 Planctomycetaceae bacterium | reverse complement strand
TTCAACGGTGCATTTGTCCCCGTTGTTTGAGCAGGGGTTGAATGTTCAATTGCCGATCTTTGGCAGTGTTCCTGTTCTGAAAGATATGCAGTTGCTGGAAGAAGCCAACCTGAATCTGGGCTGGAATTGGTTGTGGGTCGGACAGATCGCTGATCCCAATGAATCGATTTTGTACCAGTCCAGCCCATTGCTGAACATCTTCCCGACGATTCAGACAGACCGTGGAAACCTGTTCCAGAATACACTCAGTATCGGTGTCAACTGGAATTACTAAGACTGCTGGAAACTCAGTAGCGCTGCACGGTCGGAACTGCCGTGCGGCGAGTCTCAGGAATTCAGGCCACGCTGGCGGAATTGAAAGCAAGAACTGCCAGCGTCGCTTCGAGACTCAGGATGTTGCATTTTGTCAACAGCATCCTGAAGGGCCTGAGGTATGATCGACGCTCCACACACTCGAACTGATCGCCGTTTTCGACTGGGCGGTTCCAGTGTTCTCCGCCACGTGGCCCCGAAACCTGTCGGCATTGTCAGCATCGGACTCAGGCAACAGACGGTGACCATTCTGGGTGCTGTTGGAACTGATGTTCATGTCTTATCGCAGTCTCCTCTGGCCGTTGGTCAGCATCTGACCTTTATAGTCAGCTCCTCCTCGCGCGGGCCGGAAATCGCAATTCCCGGGATTGTCCATTGGGCAAATCCGGAGAGCACGGGAACAGAAGCCGGCATCGCACTGCTGGAGCCAATCCCTAACGAAATCGCTATCAAGCTGCCGGGCTGCGAACGCGAGAGTATCCGATATGCCTGTCGAATTCATGGCAAGATCCTCTGGATTGATGGTGGTCCAAAGTCTCAGCCAGCTGTCGTGATCAACTATTCACGAGACGGCATGTGTATGCAGGTTGCCGCGGCCGTTCCGGTCGAATGTGATGCCCAGTTTGTGTGGTGGACGGAGGAAGAAGAACATCGCATTGACGGTATCGTTCGCTGGGTGATCGGACAGGACGGCGGCTTCCTCACAGGATGTGAACTCGTCAAAGTCCCCGGGTATCGCCTCGCCGGCGTACGCTTCTAAGAGCTGCTCCGGAGTTTCCAGAGGCCGGTATTCACGGCTCTCAATCCTACGCGGCCGCATCCATTCCTCTTAGGAACAAGCGAACGGACTTTCGAACTTCTTCTACGGGCGGAATCTCCAGCGGCTGAAAGCCTGCGCACATCATGGGCAGGGGAGGCATCACGAGTCCCAGTAGCCGACCAGCGGCCCATTGCGGATCCGGGATGCGAAGGATGCCCCTCTGATCCAGTTGAGATAGATACATCGCCATCTCCCGAAGGCCACGACCAAAACCCGTCTCGTAGATCAGCCGCGCATTGTCCGGGAATCTGCGCCCCTCCGACATCAGCAGAAAGCACATGCACGCGCCGTCCTCCGAAAGCAGGATTTGTAACAGCGCGTGGAAATACTGTGTCAACATTTCCTCGGGATGAATGTGATCTGCATCCAGCTCCGGCAATGCTGCAAAAACTTCCTCAGCTCGTGTTCTGACGGCTTCCTCAAAGAGCTTCTCTTTCGAGGGGAAATGGTTGTAGACCGTCGCCTTGGAAACGCCCGACTTTGCGGTTACCTGATCCATACTGGTATCCGCAAAGCCCTGAGCCATAAACAGCTCACGACCGGCATCCAGGATCTGTCGTCTCTTCTGTTCCGATCGACTTAAGGGTTCCTCAGAAGGTAACGGCGGCAATGTCAGACTCATTGTGCACTCCTTTCGCAGGGTGGCTTTCCGCAGATGAAGATCCTCGAGAACCAGCCGTCAGGTGGCCATCCTGCATCTCAATAATCCGATCTGCAATATCCAGAACTCGTACGTCGTGTGTCACCATCAGAATGGGACGCTTCTGTTCTCGAGCAAGGCTTTGCAGCAGGTTTACCACTTCACGCCCTGACGTTCCGTCCAGTGCCGCTGTGGGCTCGTCGGCAAGAACAAGCTCTGGTCGTCCTACCAGAGCTCTTGCGATCGCAACACGCTGCTTCTGACCGCCGGACAGCCTAGACACATGATAATTCATTCGTGCACCTAAGCCCACCTGCTCAAGGAGATTAGCGGCCCGTTCTCGCCCCTCCTTGACTGTCACGTTTGGCTGGAGATCGAACATCACCTGAACATTCTGAAGAGCCGTCAGATAGGGAAGAAGATTATGGGCCTGAAAGATGAAACCAATCTTGCGCCGCAGCTGCAACAGATCATTCTGTGTCGCATTGTGAAGCGAATGTCCCAGGACATCCAATCGCCCCTCCTGCAGTTTTCGTAATCCTGCGATCAGGGTCAATAACGTTGTTTTGCCGGACCCCGACGGTCCGGTCAGCAGGACGATTTCCCCCGGCTGAATCTCAAGGTTGACGTCAAACAAAATCTGTTTGCGAAGTTCACCCTGTCCAAAGGAAAAATTGATTCCTTCGCCGGTGATCACAGCCTGTGAATGATCTTTTTGCATCGTCTGTTTCCCTTTCCGGATCAGAACACATCCGCGGGATCCGCTGATCGCAATTTTCGAACAGCCAGCATTCCGGAAAACGTACACATCAGAATCGTTGCGAAGATCAAAAAGATGCCTCGCGTCGGCTCCATGTACAACGGCAACTGTGTGACTTTCCTCAATCCGGCATACATCACCGCGGCGATCAATGATCCTGGGATAAATCCCATTGTGGCGAGCTGTACGGACTGTCCGAGGACTAACTGGAAAAGATATCCATCCGAGAATCCCATCGCTTTCATGGTCGCGTACTGCGGCAGATGATTAGTGACGTCCGTATAAAGAATCTGATACACGACGATAAAGCCAATAAAGAAGCCAACAACCGTCCCTGCCGTGAAGATAATGCCGATCGGTGTCGCGGAGCGCCAGTAGATGAGTTCCAGCTCCTTGAATTGCTCTACGGTCAGAACCTGAACTTCCTTCCCGAGCATCTTTTGAAACTGCTCCTGCGCCGAGGCAACAGAGATGCCGGGCTTCAGCTTTACGACGCCAACGTCGATCTCTCCGGGTTTGCGTCCCGGGAAGAGCCGCAGGAAATTGGCATGACTGACAAGAACATTGCCGTCAACACCAAACGACGCCCCAAGATCGACAACCCCCGCCAGAGTCATCCGACGTCGATTAATCTCCAGCTCAACGGGCTCCTGTCGTTTGACTGCCCCAACCACATCGCCGAAGCGTGGTCGGGCCATGCGATCGTACAGGAACACGTCCGTATTTCGAAGCTGCTCCAGATGCTGTTCAATGCCGGGCAGTTTGAGCGAGACCTGGTCCGTTTCGATTCCATAACACTGAATCGATCGCATTTCACCGTTCCAGGGATTCTTCCATTCCCCTGGGGCCAGATAAATCGAATAAACGCTGATGACGTCCGGACTTCCCCTCAGGCGATACAATAGCCGACTGGAAAAGACCTTGCTGTGCAACAAGTGTTCGTACTGACTGTGAGCGATGACCAGCTCGCCATTCATCGAACCGTGAAAGACGACCGCACTTGCGAACAGCGCTTTCATCAGGCCCAGCTGCATCCACATCAGGACGACGGAGACCATAACACCGGCCACGGCCGCAAACAGCTTCATCTTTTCATGTTTCAGCTGCAGCCATGCCAACGGAATGCGCTGACTCATTGCGGCAACCCCTTCGGACCGACAGGCCTACTCGCGTCACTCATGTCAGTAGACAGCGACTGAGGTTTCGAAGTATCGATTGTTACTTCCACCTTGGCCCACGTCAGTCCCGACACGCGCCGACCATCCTCTTCATCAAGGCGAATTCGGACTTCGACAACACGCGCATCGGTATCATCAACAGGGTCACTCGAAAGGACATCCTTGCGGCCAATAACACGGCCAACTTCAATGACACGTCCCTGTAATTTCTCATTAAGATTGCGCAGGGAAACGGTCGCAGGCTGGCCGACATCGACCTTCAAAATGTCCGATTCATGAACTTCCGCGACGACATCCATTTGCCGAGTATCACCCAGATCCATCACGCCCTCAGAGCCGATGCGTTCACCAACACGAGTGTGTATCTTCAGAATCTCACAATCGATCGGACTCCGGATCAGTGAAATCTCAAGGTCTGCCTCAGCTCGCAACAAAGCGGCCTGTGCCTGTACGACTTCAGCCTCAGCCCTTTCGACATCAACCGTGCGAACTTCGGCCAGAGCAACCAATGCGGATTCATGTTGAGCCAGTTCGCGGCGAAGTACGTCGACTTCTGAAACTCGTGTATCCAGATCGTCTTCAGAGAGAGCTTTGCTCCTGCGAAGTTCCTGAGCACGCTCAAGCTGTTTTTCAGCCAGCTTCAGTCGTTCGCGAGTCCGGGCGATCAGTTCCTCCTGAGCTCGAAGGTCACCAGCTTTTGCACCAGCTTTGACCTGAGCGAGGGATTTCTCCGCGAGTAAAACAGTTGCTCTGGCCAGTTCGACGTCGGACTCCTCACGCCGATTCGAATCCAGGACTGCAAGAATCCTGCCCGCCTTAACTTTGTCGCCGACCCGAACCATCATCTTCTCGACTGTGGGCGGCTCCATGACTGAAGGAGCGTTGACGTGAATCACTTCACTTTGTGGCTCAATTCGACCCAAGGCACCAACACCAAAATCCAACAGAGTTGATGCCGGGACTGGGTCATCTGACTTCACGGGAGGAATGGAGTGGGTAGCCGCGAAGGCGGCTGCCATCAAGACTAACAAAAAACCAAGTAAAATCAGTATTCTACGCATAGGCCACCAGAAATAAACGGTTCAGTTTAGTTTCTATATCATATCAACTGAACCGTTCAGTTCAATTATTTTTCCGGCAGTATTTTCGTCTTCGCAACCGGCACAACCCGCAAAGTCCTTGCAAACTACCAAATCCCTTCAAGCAGATAGCCCGATTTGATCGATTAACCGAAGAGCGAGCGGTATGTCGTGCGACCACCGCTTTGCTATCTGGAATGTAGGCGAGCTTTGTCGCTGGAGAATGCAAATGCCGATTCGACGGTCTGTCTTGAGTGCCATTGGACTTCTGGTTTTTGGAGCCGCTGTACTCCGTGGCCAGCAACATGACCCGTTTGCCGAATGGGATCGCCAGAATCCACGTCCCACAGCAAAGAAGACAACCTCCCGGGCGCCGAAGACGGATGTGAAATACTTCTCGCCAAAATCTGAGGAAGAAGTGTCTTCCGAAGACGACCAAGCTGATACACCGGACAACAAAGCACTCGAAGTTGCTCGTCAGCGGATGCGTGAACGTATCCAGACAGGACCAGCCAACGGAGGGACCACCACTCCGAAGTCAACCCCTCCGAGTAAGCGAGCGACCTCGACTAATTCTCTGGGCAAGAATAAAGACACCGCGCCTTCAGCGGCAACAACTTCGACCAGCAAAGGCAGTGCGAAGCCTCCGCGAACGGCGGACCAACCTGTCGCAGAATGGGACGTCTTCGCTGCGGGCAGTAAAACCAAAGCCGGGAAGACTGTCGAAACTCCTGACAATGAACCCTCACATCATGCCGCTTCGAACAAGGTGAAGCCGGCTTCTTTTGGTGGCACGTCATCTCCTTCCGGCAGAAAGATTGTTCAAGTCAGTCAGTCTGATTCGGATCTCGACGAGAACTCCGAATCACCTGAGATGGCAGACGAAGAGAATCCGTTCGCGAGCTATCTGGAGAAATCCCCCGGGACGAAGAAATCTGCCGAGATACCTCCTGAATTCAGTGAACACGTCGCCTCAGGAGACGAAGAAGAAAAAGCCGAGGCACTCTTAAAATCGGGCACGGCGGCTCGCAAAGCTGCAACCGCCGCTAAGCCCGCATCGACAAAGCCTGCTGCCACCATAAGTTCCTCAAAACCCGCTGCAGCCAAGGCTTCAGCGGTAAAGCCTGTTCCGGTGAAATCGGTCTCTGTAACTCGATCCGCAGAAGTCCTGTCAGCAGCAGGACCCGGAGTTGCTGCGGCAGATTCCGGGCCGCAGTCGCCAGGAATCACTGTGCAGTGGGTTCGTCGCGGCGAGTTTAACGTGGGGCAGGAATGCGACATTGATCTCGTGGTTCAGAATACGAGTAAGTCGGCTGTGCGAAGTGTCATGACGGAAGCCATCATCCCGGATGGGCTTGAGCTGGTTGAAGCCAAACCACCAGCCATGGAAGGTTCGGAAACACCGACCTGGACATTCGGCGAACTAAAGCCCGGTGAAACTCGCACAGTCGCGATGAAAGTGATTCCACGTCAGCGTGGAGACGTGCGTCTGGATGCGTTCGTGCGAATGACAGGGTTCTCTTCATCGGAGTTCTCCGTTCAGGAGCCGATGATCAGCGTCGAAGTCAGTGGACCTGAAACTGTCGAAGTCGGACAGCAGGCTGGCTACGTTGTGAAAGTATCAAACCCCGGAACCGGGCTGGCCAGTAATGTTGTCATTCAGGCTGCGATCCCAGAGGGTCTCGAGCATCGCAGCGGCAGTATTCTGTCGATCGATATCGGCACACTGAACGCCGGCGAATCGCGTCAGGCCAAACTCAGCCTGACTGCGGTTAAGGGCGGAGTTCAGGATGTCGCGGTGCGAGCCATCGCTTCGGGCGATCTGACGGACGAAACCACAGCCACTGTGACTGTCGCCGAACCACAACTGAAGATCGCAATCAACGGACCAGAAGAACAGTTGGCCGGACGAACCAGCGATTACAAGATGTCAGTCTCAAACGCCGGCGGTGTCCCATCTGAAAACGTTCGAGCCAAGTATCGCATTCCGGAAGGATTCGAGTTTGTCTCTGCAAATCGCGGCGGCAAGTATAGCAAGACGGATCATTCGATCGAGTGGTTCGTGGGA
>JBILXT010000385.1:0-6857 GCA_044378235.1 Planctomycetaceae bacterium | reverse complement strand
CGAAGGCTGACATTGCGGCAGGGAGGTTTTCCACCTGCTCTCGACCGACACCGATAGAAGTAATCGCGAAAGTACTTCCGCTGATTCATGCAGGGAGTCATGGCGCGATGACACCGGCCACATTTGAGTAACTTTCTGAGGGGAAACAGAAACCTTGCCGGAGCATACGCAGCCTTCCGCGAACGACGAGAGGCGATCACCGATCTCGCCTGCTCGAACATCGCGTGGTCCACAATTGCCTCGTGTTGTCCCGGCAGCCTTCCCCGACCATTGTGAATCATCCCAGTGTACGTCGGATTGGACAACATCTTCAGCACCTGCCGCGCGGTCCACGTCCCACGAGTACGCCCCTTGAGCCATCCCAGCCCGTTGGCGTAGTCAGCAATCTCCTGAGGACGCTTGCCACTGACTGCCAGTTCAAAAATCTCCCGAACGCGCTTCGCATCTGTGGGATCGATGATCAGCTGCTTTGAATTTCTGTCGGTCACGTAGCCATATGGGACTCGCCCAGCTACTCGTCGTCCTTTTTGTTTGAGTCCGGCTCTTGCCTCTGCCAGTCTCTCTCGGGTGAGATCCTGCTGGAACTCACTGGCAGCGGCAATGATATTGGACATCAGCCGAGCGCTGGCGGATCTGCCAAAGTGCGGATCGGTCACCACGTGCAGGGAAACATCATGCTGTTCAAATGTCTGCAGAAGAACCTGAAGATGTAGTAACTTTCGAGTCAACCGGTCAACGCTGTAGACAATGATGCGATCCACTCTACCGGCCTCGACGAACTGGAGAAGTCGCCTCAATGACGGACGATCGAGCGATTCACTGGATCCGCCGACGTCTTCGAAAGTCTCACAGACCTCCCAGCCAAACCCGTCCGCGAAATCTCTGCAGATGCTTCGCTGCATGTCGCAGGACGAGAACACTGCGTTCCGGTCACGCGACTGCCGCGTGTAGATCGCAGCCTTCCGTGCCGGCCGCGGAGCATCAGATGCTGGTTTTTCCCGTTTTTTGGCCATACCACAGAATCGGCAAATAACCCGAAGGTCACCACTGTGTCAGCCCAAATTTCCACTTAAACCCCGGTGTCGAATTTATTTCGACCCCGGGGTTATTTTTTGCGCTCCCATTGAGCCCCGGAAAAAGCGTCGCCGTATCCCGCTTTCCCGTAACAACTTGCGATGAGCGTCGCCCTCGGTCCCGAGCCTCTCGTCTCAAACAGAGACACCCCCAAACGGATCTCTCCGAGCGTCTCGGCCCCCAAAATCGCGTTTTGTCTCTCCGAAACAGAGACACCCCCGGCTCGGGTTATGACCCCAATTGGCTTCACTAAGCAGTTTCCGATTTTCCAAATCGCATTTTGGGGTTATGCGACCGTGAGGTTATGCCACGTGACTGGAGCCTACGTATTCACGGAAATCTGGTCGACGCCGTTCCACGTAATTGGTATCGTTGAAAAGACAGCGGTCACGTTTTTCGAAAAGGTCATTCCGTATGAAGAAGAGTCAAATTGAGCAGGTCGTTTCTAACCTGCCTGAGACCGTCGACGTCGACGCTCTGATTGAGCGGCTGCATCTCCTCGATAAGATCGAGCAGGCCGAGAAGCAGTTGGCTCGCGGTGAGGGAGTCTCTCATGAAATGGCTAAACAGAGACTGAGCCAGTGGCTGCAATAGTCTGGGCGCCTCGTGCTCTTGATGATCTTGAGGCACTCGTCGATTACATCAGTCGCGATTCAGCCGTCAGAGCGAAACGATTTGCATCGCGATTGATGATGCGAGTTGAGGCTCTCTCTTCACAGCCGGAATCAGGATCGTGGCTGCCGGAAGACGATTGTCAGCGTTATCGACAAATCTTCCAGGGAGCATATCGCGTGATCTATCGTCACGAGAACGACATCGTCTTGATTGTCGCCGTTCATCACGCGGCTCGACTATTCACTGACGAGAACCTCTGACGAATCCGGTAGCACCTGCGGCGAAGCAGAGGAGCACATGTCTATCGCGTCGGCGAGCCGTCGGATTTCGCGGTCATGATTCTCTCAACTGCATCGTCCACGAGCGTGACGACAATCGCCCCTGCATCCGGATCGAAGATCACTTCTTTGATGATTGTCGCCAGCAGATTTGTCTGGGTTCGCATGTTGAGTTCACGCCAGGCACTGCGGATCGCCTCCAGGGGAGTATTTCCAGAGGACTCGTGCTCTTCCTCGCTCTGTTCGAATATGGAGGAAATAAAGTCTTCAATCTCAAAGGCTCGAAGGCTGACATTGCGGCAGGGAGGTTTTCCACCTGCTCTCGACCGACACCGATAGAAGTAATCGCGAAAGTACTTCCGCTGATTCATGCAGGGAGTCATGGCGCGATGACACCGGCCACATTTGATTAACCTTCTGAGGGGAAACAGAATACTTGCCGGAGCATAGGCGGCTTTCCGCGAACGACGAGAGGCACTCACCGCTCTTACCTGCTCGAACATCGCGTGGTCCACGATTGCTTCGTGCTGTCCTGGCAATCTCCCCGGACCATGGTGAATCATTCCCGCGTAAGTCGGATTCGATAACATCTTTAGAACCTGTCGCGCGGTCCACATCGCTCCATCACGACGCGTCTGCCATTTCCGACCATTTGCGTAGTCAGCAATCTCCTGAGGTCGCTTGCCACTGACGGCCAATTCAAAGATCTTCCGGACTCGCTTCGCTTCCGTGGGATCGATAATCAGCTGCTTTGAGTTCCTGTCGGTCACGTAGCCATACGGGACTCGCCCTGCCACGCGACGTCCTTTTTGTTTGAGTGCGGCTCTTGCCTCTGCCAGTCGCTCTCGTGTGAGATCCTGCTGGAACTCACTGGCAGCGGCGATGATATTGGACATCAGCCGAGCGCTGGCGGAACTGCCAAAGTGCGGATCGGTCACAACATGCAGGGAAACATCATGCTGTTCAAATGTCTGCAGAAGAACCTGAAGATGCAGTAACTTTCGAGTCAACCGGTCGACGCTGTAAACAATGATGCGATTCACTCCACCAGCTTCCACGGACTGGAGAAGTCGCCTCAATGACGGACGATCGAGCGATTCACTGGATCCACCGACGTCTTCGAATGTCTCACAGACCTCCGAGCCAAACCCGTCCGCGAAATCTTTGCAGATGCTTCGCTGCATGTCGCAGGATGAGAACACTGCGTTCCGGTCACGCGACTGCCGCGTGTAGATCACTGCCTTCCGTACCGGCCGCAGAACATCAGATGCTGGTTTTTCCCGTTTTTTGGCCATATCACATAATCGGCAAATAACCCGAAGGTCACCACTGTGTCAGCCCAAATTTCCACTTACCCCGGTGTCGAAACATTTTTCGACCCCGGGGTTATTTTTTGCACCCAACTTTGAGCCGCAGCAAAGGCGTCGCTGTATCCTGCTTTCCTGCAACAGCTTGCAAGGGAGTTACGCTCGCGGTCCTGGGAATCTTGTCTCAAACAGTGACACCGCAGTTCGGCTCTCGCCGGACACCTCAGGCCCCAAAATTGCGTTTGGTGGTTCAAAAACAGAGACATCCTCGGCTTGGGTTACGCCCAAGCATCACTAAGCAGTTTCAGAATTTCCGATTCGCGTTTCTGGGTGATCCAACCTTGTGATGATGAACGTGTCAGAAGTGAAGCCCGGATCAATGAGTCTCCGTCTTTTTATTTGCCTCCCTTGCCTGTAGACTGGCGTGTAGTATCGGCAGGTAACATCAGTGTCCTCAGGGATGTCATTTCGTGTCAGTCGTTCAACAAAAATATGAGGAACTGATTGATGCGATGCCTGTCCACGTCAAGGTTGCACGTGCTGCGCAAATGTTCCAATGGTCCCGCGACTGGATCATGCGACAGATTCTGGCCGAAAAAGGCACAATGTCTGAAGAACGGCTTAGGCTTGAAATCGCCATGAAGATGTATGGCCATGAAGAGTCCGTCCGACAGCTGATTGAGAAGGCCCTCTCTCATGTTTCCGATTGAAGCGTTTCGCGGCACCGTCGAACGTTTCATAGGGATCCTGATATCGCTTGGGATTCGTCATCACCTGACTGGCGTCGTCAGCGTTGCGTGGGGTGAATGTCGTGAATTGGTGGTGAAACTTTATGGCATCGCTTTTCCACGAAACTCTGCCGATCGTCAGGCTGTCGTTAGTCGTTTCTCTTTCGGCTGTCCTGATCAGTTGCATTCTGGGAATGCCCCTGGGCGTTTGTATGGCGCTCAGTCGTATGCGAGGGCGGTCCATTCTGAAGGCGCTGGCGTTTTCAGGGATGGCAATGCCTCCGGTAGTGGTTGGCCTGCTGTTGTACCTGCTGCTTTCTCGGTCCGGTTCGTTCGGTGAATGGCAATGGTTGTTTACAACTCGCGCCATGATTCTGGCTCAGGTTATTCTTGATCTGCCATTTGTGTTCGTGATCACTCTGACTGCGGTGGAGGCTGTGCCGGAGGACTTACGATTTCAATTGAGAAGTCTGGGAGCCACTCCATGGCAACTTCGATGGACCCTGCTGCACGAATCACGAAACGGGCTCCTGTTGGCGGCAATGACCGCATTGGGGCGAAGCTTGTCGGAAGTGGGAGCGGTGCTGATGGTCGGAGGAAACATTGACGGGCATACTCGAGTTCTGACCACAGCAATCCTGTTGGAGACGGGACGCGGGCGATTCGCCATGGCGTTATCACTGGGAGCGATTCTTGTGACGTTAGCACTTCTTATCAACCTGGTGTTTATCAGACTTCAGAGACCGACGCTGAGATGACGAGGATTCCGATCTACCGGTTAATAGAGGCCCGTCGTGAAGTGAACGCGGAGTTCTCGTTGAACGTTGACGAATGGGAACATTCGTCCGGTCAAACATTGTGTCTTGTCGGACCCACAGGAGCCGGAAAGACCACGTTTCTTAAAATGCTGACCGGCCTGAATGAAATTCAGTGCGGGTCCATCGAGTTTGAGGGACGTGTATGGCAGAAAGGCATCGCCCCGCTGGTAGATTCCCGACGGATTGCGTTGGTTCCGCAACGCCCGGTTTTATTGACGCGAAGTGTGCGTGATAACCTGCAGTATGGGCTGCGTCTGCGAGGCATTCGTTCTGAAGAAGTCGTAGATGAGCTATTGCATCGCCTCGGAATGGAAAAACTGGCGGCCAGATCCGCGCAGAGCCTTTCAGGCGGCCAGGTTCAACTTGTCGCGCTGGCTCGTGCACTGGTCTTACGCCCCAACGTGTTGCTGCTGGACGAACCGACAGCCAATCTGGATCCCGCAGGCGTGGGAATGGTCGAGCAGATTCTGGAAGAGTGGAGAATCCATCATCAGACGACGCTGATCTGGGCGACTCATAACATGTTTCAGGCTCGGCGTGTGGCGGACCGAATTGCTTTGCTTCTGAATGGCCGGATTGTAGAAAATTCCACGCGAGATGATTTTTTTCAACGGCCAGTTGATCCTCGCACTCAGGATTTTGTGAACGGAAGAATGGTGTATTAGTGACTCATCGTATCCTCTCGATCCTGTGGACTGGAGTCCTGTTACTGACTTTGGGATGCAACGAAACAGCTCCCGTGAGACCGCATGAAGTGAGTCCGGTATCCTTGACGCTGGCCACAACGACAAGCACTCGGGACAGCGGACTTCTTGATGCCATTCTGCCGGAATTTCGTGAGCAGACCGGAGTTGATGTTAAGGTCGTTGCCGTTGGTTCCGGACAGGCTCTTGAAATGGGTCGGCGGGGCGATGCCGATGTGTTGCTGACTCATGCCCCGGATGCTGAAGAGAAGTTTGTCGCAGACGGGTTTTCCAGGGAACGAATTCCAGTCTTCCATAACGATTATGTATTGGTTGGCCCTGCCAGCAATTCAATGCGTGAGAACGTGCCGAAGACTGTCAGTGATGCTCTGTCCAGAATCGCCTCTGAGAATCAGACTTTTGTTTCGCGGGGAGACGATTCCGGAACACATCGAAAGGAACAGGCTCTGTGGAAGGCAGCCGGTATCGAACCGACCTTCTCGAACTATCTCAGTTCTGGCAGCGGTATGGCTCAAACACTTCGAATCGCTGAAGAAAAACAGGGCTGGACACTTTCGGACCGCGGAACGTTCCTTGTGTTGAAGTCTGAAATCAACCTGACGATTCTGCTGGAAGGTGACAATGTCCTGTTGAATCCATATGCCGTTATGGCGGTGGATCCTGCTCGACATCCCCATGTAAAAGCCGAAGCCGCAGAGAAGTTTATTCGCTTCCTGCAGAACGAATCGACTCGCAGGATGATCAGTGAATTCGGTCGGGATCAGTACGGGCAACCACTCTTCTTCGTAAACTGATTACACATTACATCTCAGCCATCGTTCGCGCTTTTCTGTCAGGTGGCCGCCGTGACTTGTCGCACAAGTTGTCCACAGGCAGCGGCGATATCTGCCCCCAGAGAATAGCGAATCGTGACTTTCAGTCCGGCATTTTTCAGAGAGTCTGAGAATTCTCTGATGACGGCTGGCTCGCTTCCCCGCAAGTGCGGCGCGTCGGCGATTGGGTTGAAGGGAATCAGATTGATGTGCACTCTAAGATCTCTAACCCATGCGGCCAGTGCTTGAGCCTGTTCCATAGAATCGTTGACGTCAGCCAGCATCAGGTACTCCAGCATCACCGGTCGTTTCTGAAGACGATTGACCTCCGAGAGAGCTCGTTTCAATTCCGGAAGTTGGTACTTACCCGCCAGCGGAATAACAGATCGACGAATTTCCTGATCCACACCGTGCAGACTGAGTGCAAGATTGACCCCGGGGAATCGCTGAGCAAACCGAACCATGGCCTCCGGGATTCCGACAGTTGAAATCAACAGACTTCCCGGAGAACGAGCAAACTG
>JBILXT010000383.1:0-6862 GCA_044378235.1 Planctomycetaceae bacterium | reverse complement strand
GCTGATGTGACTGGTTCTGCAAAGGTCACTCCGACTGGAAGTTGACCTTCTCGCAAAGTCAGTGAGATCAGATTGCTTTCTCCCGTCCCGTCCATTGGCTGTGTGGGAGCGGCGCCAGACTCGGTGGTTAGTCCGGAAGGAGTCGTCGCGGCCCCGGATGGATCTTCGAGCACAGTGATCATCGTATTCAAGACATCCGGTGCGCGTTCGATGATGTAACGGTCACCGGAAATTTCATAGCGAAACACGACCTGCGAGCTTTCTCGAATGGCCAGAGATCGTGCTTTGGCCAGCGACGCCTGAAGTTCCTTCGCGGCACCGGTGAGACGACTTTTATCCAGCGGCCCGCGCATGGACGGAAGCACAAGTCCCGCGACTGCGGCCAGCACAGCCATGACAATCAACAACTCTACGAGCGAAAATCCGCCGCGGAGCTGCGAGTGATTGTTATGGTGCGATGGTGTTTTCATGGGGGAGCGATCTGCATCGTTTCTTGAGACTCGCAACGAGATAACTGTTCAGGCCGAGATTCACAGTGGTGCAGAGGCCGTTAAACCACCGGGGTAAACCCGGTGGCGTAAAGTACTGATTGCCAAAAGCCCCGTGGTTGCCTTGGAGATTACTCGTTCGATTCAGAGCTTGAGCCTTCGCCGCCTTCGCCATCGCCGGTCCAGCTTACGATATCGTCGTCCGTGTTTTCCTGACCGTCAGGACCATAGGACCAGATGTCTGGCAAGTTGATTTTGTTGTGAGTCGGTGGGTATTCGTAGGCGTAGGCCTTGCCCCACGGATCGACAGGCAGTTTTTCTGTCTTGATGTAGGGACCGTCCCAGCTTCCACCGCCACCTTCGGATGATGACGAATCTCCCTCCGCTGGTGCGGAATCACTGCTGGAGGAATCTTCAGATGACGAACTGCTGCCATCAGAACTCGGCTTTGAAACCAGAGCCGCCAGGCCTTCTTCTGTGGCCGGGAACTTATTCATATCAACCGCATAACGCTCCAGTGCCGATTGAAACATGCCGATCTGAGTTTTGACTGCGTTAATGTCGGCCTTCTGTTTGCTGCCCAGCAGGCGTGGACCGATCAAAGAAACCAGCAGCACAAGAATCGCCATCACGATCAGAAGTTCGGTCAGAGTAAAGCCGCTGCGAACGACATTGCTCTTTAGAATTCCGGATCGTGTTTGTGTCAGTTTCTTCATCATCTTCCTCTGCATCTCATTCTCCTTACGAACAAAACAATTACATGGGCGGGCGGTTGAACGTTTAATCTCAAAAAACATTGAACGCACACACGGAGGGCTGACGCCCTGCCGCTCGCCGGACGAACGTAACTAACTCATTGAAGTACTCATTTCGAACACCGGCAGCAACAACGCGACAATCACAAACAGCACCGCACTGCCCATGACCATCAACAGAGCCGGTTCGATCAGTCGAACCATCGTGTCCAGTTGACGAGCCACCTTTTTGTCGATGCCATCAGCCACGTTGCTGAGCACTCGTTCCAGATTATTGGCTTCTTCAGCGATGCTGATCATGGCCATGATATTCGCGGGGATCAGACCGCATTTTGTGAGCGGGGTCGACAATGATTCCCCGGCGGAAATATTCTCGGCCGACTTTCTGATCGCCTGCCCCAGTACCACGTTACCGGACGAATCACTGCTGATTTCCAAAGCTTTCAGCATGGGCACACCGTTTCTCAACAGAGTCCCGAGGATCCTGCAGAATCGTGAGACCGCACTGTTGAGCACGATCGGGCCGAAGACTGGGACCTTCGTCTTGATACTGTCAATTTTCTGACGTCCGTTTGGCGATGCCGCCCAGCGACGAAGCAACGCTATCAAACCGGCTGCCGCCATAGCCACCAGAATTCCGAAGCGGCCCAGAAAATCGCTGAGCCACAGCAGGATGATGGTCGGTGTCGGCAATGTTCCCTGTCGTTCCAGCGATGCGAACAGTTCAGAGAACTTCGGCACGAAGAACACAATCAGAACCAGTGTGACGGTACTTCCGGCCACCGCGAGAAACGCCGGATACGCCATCGCTCCTTTGATCTTGGCTCGCAGTTCTTCCTGGCGCTCGAGGAACTCGGCTGTCTGTTGCAGAGAAGCTTCCAAAAACGCGCCTTCCGTCCCCGCGCGGATGATAGACAGAGTCAGATCACTGAACACGTCACGATGCGAACCCATGGCTTCGTGAAGCTGTTTGCCATCTGCAATGCGGCCTCGAACATCTGACAGAACTTCCTTCAGTCGGTCATGTGTGGCTTGTTGAGCAAGCAGGTCCAGGGCCTGCAGCAGTGGAACCCCGTTGGTCAGCAGGTCTGAAAGTTGAGTCAGAGTTGTAGCGAGTAAATCGGCCTTGATCGGGCGATTGAACTTTAACTTGAAGAGCGGCTGCTTCGCCGGAGCCACGGTCATGGGGAACAGCGAACGTTGAGTCAGCATCGCCATCACGTCATTGCGCGAATCCGCTGAGATCAGTCCCTTCACGTCCTGACCAGTCATCGTTCTTGCGATGTAACTGAACTCCGGCACTGCCGCCCCTGAAAAGTATTTCCCCGCCCTACTCCGCCTTCGTCACTCGCAACACTTCTTCGATGCTGGTTACGCCGCGAGCGACTTTCAGCCAGCCGTCCTGACGCAGAGTTCTCATGCCGCTGGCAATGGCGGCTTTGCGAATCTCGTTCGTACCACGGCGTTCACTGGCGAGCACTCGAATTTCGTCGTTCGTGACGAGCAGTTCATAAATGCCCAGACGCCCCGAGTATCCGGTGCCGCGACACTGGCGACACCCCTTGGCTCGGTAGATTGGCTGACCAGCGGTGTAGTCTTCCAGCGGGAAGTCGGCAGGCACTTCTTCTTCCGAAGGCATGTACGCTTCGCGGCAGTGCTTGCATAACGTCCGCACCAGTCGCTGAGCCATAATGCCTTCCAGCGTGCTGCTGATCAGGAAGGGCTCTACACCCATATCCGCCAGACGCATGAAAGATCCGGCGGCATCGTTGGTATGCAGAGTACTGAAGACCATGTGCCCAGTCAGAGACGCCTGAACGGCGTTCTCGGCGGTTTCGAAGTCGCGAATTTCTCCGACAAGAACAACATCCGGGTCATGACGCAGAATGCTTCGCAGACATGCGGCAAACGTCAGGCCCACTTTATGATTGACCTGAATCTGATTGATGCCTTCAAGCTGGTACTCGATAGGATCTTCTGTTGTGATGATCTTGTTTCGTTCGCTTTTGATCTCAGCCAGCGAACTGTAAAGCGTTGTGGTCTTGCCGGAGCCCGTTGGTCCTGTGACCAGCACGATGCCGTGTGGCAGTCGGATGAGTTCACGGAATCGGCTGCAGGTATCATCTTCCATGCCGACGCCGGACAGCGAAAACTTCATGGCGTTCTTATCGAGAACTCGCATGACGACACCTTCGCCATGCAACATGGGAATGATCGAAACGCGAATATCAACTTCGCGTCCCTGAACTCGCAGCTTGATACGTCCGTCCTGCGGAACTCGCTTTTCGGCGATGTTCAGTCGAGCCATGATCTTTAGGCGGCTCAGAATTGCTGCCTGAAACCGATTCAGTTCGGGAGGCACCGGTTGATTCTGAAGCACACCATCGATGCGGTAGCGAATCTTCATTCCGGAAGCTTGTGACTCCATGTGGATGTCACTGGCGCGATTGGTGACGGCTTCGGTCAGAATGTCGTTGACGAGTCGAACGACGGATGCCTGCTGAGCCATTGCAGCGGCTTCAGATTCTTCGAAGCTTAGGTCGCCAAGGATCTCGATGTCATCGGAGTTCTCAGCGGCCTGAGCCATCAGGCCGTCCAGCGTCTGAGCACCGACACCGAGGTGGGTTTTGATCAGCATGGCCACTTCGTGCGGCAGAGCAAGATCGGTCATTACAAACAGACCGGTCGCGGCCGAAACTGCATCGGCGGCCTGAACGTCAAATGGGTTACTGACCACGATTCGGATCGACGACGAGCTGCGGTCGATCGGAAAAATCGCGTGACGATGGATCAGTCGAACCGGGAAGCCTTCGAGGATCGATCGATCAACGGTCACTTTCGACAGATCCACAACCGTCATTCCCAGGGAATGAGCGATCGACTGCAGAGCCTGCAAATCAGTCGAAAACCCAAATTCGCTGGTGACCGCGGAAAGTCCATCGGTGGTGAACAACCTCTGGACGTGATCGAGTTCTTCGGCCGTCAAACGGCGCGGAGTATCTCGGTACGCCGATGGGCGTTTCAGAATCGTACTCATGGGATTTTCCGAATGGTGCCGAGGGTAGGTTGGATTTCGGCGGGAGGGAATTCGGCGGGATGCTGTGCTCAAGTCATTGGGCGATCAGCATTTAAGGTAGGAATTTTAGGTGAGCTTTCCGGCTGCATCAAGATTGTTGTCCGACGCAGGACCTTTCAACTCAACTGCTTTAATTCCTCATCGACATTCTCAGGTTCAGACTCCTGAGAAGCCAGTATTTTTGGCGATTGACTCGGATGTTTGCGGGATTGGCGTAAATTGCGAAAAGATTGCTCGACCGTGGGAAAGATTGGAGAATTGGCCAGCTACGGGCAATTCCGACCGCCGGATTGCTGCATTTTCATGCCCGCCATTCATGATTTCTCCGTTTACCGCCCAGCCGCAGGCGCCGGCTTTTGTACCTGGCCAGCGCATCCGGCTGGGCGATAAACGGATGAGTCGGATTACTGATCCAGGACATCGTTCAGGACCTGCATCACTCGGCGCGAATTCGTCTTCTTGAGGGGAATCAGAGTGACTCCTCGAGCGCGGTTTGTGGCGGACGTTTCGTCCAACTGGGTGACGAGTTCAGAGATCTCATCGATTAGGTTTTGAGGGGCTTTTACGACCAGCGAGTTTGTTTCTTCCTGGACCTCGATCGTCAGCAGTGGGGCCGAGGAGGCGGCGTTGATTTGTCGCAAGACATTCGCCACGGACGAATCAATCCCCGTCGGGATCTCGATGGCTCTTCGTGTGCCTCCGGCTGTCATCTCTGTGCGATAGACACCTTGAACCACATCCTGCACTTTCTCGGCATCAGCATGTTTCACGGTGATGACTTCGGTTCTAAAGATACGGCCAGAGTCAGGAAGCTTCTCTGTGTCCAAAATCTCCAGAAGCTGTTCAATGCGGTCACGATCTGTCCGACCACCGTAAACAATCAACGCGTTCATTCGAGTTTCCGGCACGATCACCACGGAGCCAAACGCCAGCATGCCTGCTCGACTTTCGTAAATCGATTCCAGTGTCTCCGCGACTTCCTCAGCGCCGGCGTTTCGCAGTTGATAGACAGAGAAGTCTCGATTGCGACCGGCAACAGTACCGCCTGTTCGTGAGGAGGACGTCGCTCGGAGGATCGATTCCAGTTGATCAAGAGCTTCGATATCGTCGGAGGCAATCGTGATTCGATCTGTGCCGGGAATAATCACGACTGGGGATGGTTCGTCTTGTTCGGGCTGGGTGGCTGCCGGTTTTGCGGTGTCCGTTGCTGCTTCTGCGGTTGCCTTCTCGGCCGCTTGCGATTCAGTCGGTTCTTTAGATGTCGGCGTTGTTTCGTTGGCGGACGGTGAAGAAGCTTCCTCCGGCGGAACGGAGAATTGTCCGTCGGCTTTTGGCTGGGGTTTCGGTTCGGTCGCTGGAGCTTCCATGCCCGGGCGAAGCACTCGAATCGGGTTCTTGCGAACTCGCGGCCACAGGTCCTGAATCTTTTGCAGAGTTGGCTCGACGTCGCCCTGAATTGGGATCACGCGAAGGTTTCGATTTGCCTGAGCTGCCACGTCCCCGGTTGGCGACAGACCGGTTTCACCCATCTTGATCAGCAGCGTGCGAATATCCTGCAGCTGCTTCTTTGAACCTCGAACCAGCAACTGCTGAGAATCCTCGTCTGCCTGAATCACCGGATAGTTGTCGTCCTTCGTGAAGGTATCACCATAAAGACCTTCGATCGCATTCTGTGCCGACGAAGCACTCAGCAGGCGAAGTTGAATGACATCCATTTCGCGAGGATCGCTTTCCTGAAATCGTTCCATCGCAGCACTGATCTGTTGATGACCAGCGGGTGTGGTTGTGACCACGAGTTGCTTCGAGGCTTTCTCCCAGGAGACAGTTGCGGCCGAGTCGATGGAACGCAGAACACCCTCCGCGACTTCGACAGCGGTCAGTCCATCCATTCCACCGAGTGCATACACTTCCAGAGTTTGAGTTTCATTGGCTGCACCTGTCGGCTCCAGTTCATCAATCAGGGCTTTGATCACAGCATGCTGATCGGGGCGAGCGACTGCGATCAGAGACCGAGTTTTGGAGTCAAAGGAAACTCGAACATTGTCGGATCGCCGAAACATTGCATCAAAGACTTCGACCGTGTTGTCACCGTCGGCTGTTCGTAAAGGATAAGCCTTTGCCGAAGGTGCACTCTCCATCGGCAGCACGCTGGTCATTTGCTCGACCACTTGTTTGATCGTCTCGTGCTGTTTCGGTGTGGCTGTTGCGACCAGCATTTCCTGAGACACATCGGTCACCATCGTGGCGTCGGGGAACAGCTTTGTCAGCACTTCCTGAGCTTCGTCGGCTTCATAGGGACGAAGACGATAGCTGCGAGTTTCGAGGCCCTCCGTGGAACCCTGAGATGTGATCATCTGCTGCACAAGTTCACGAACGGCCGGCATGTCATCGGCTGAGGCACTGACGAACAACTGTCGTCCAATCCGGTCAGCGGTGACCTGCGCATTCTTTGGCAACAGTGGTTGCAAGGCGGTTTGAACAGAAAGCCCATCGAGCTGATTCAATCGAAAGACGGCAAGCTCAAGCTTCACTTCGGTCTCGGC
>JBILXT010000382.1:0-6869 GCA_044378235.1 Planctomycetaceae bacterium | reverse complement strand
CTTGAGATCGGGAGTATCGACTCCACGACGGCAAACTGCTTCGATGAAGAAACGAACTGAGTATACGCCACGTCTAACCGGTCGATTCGACCAGCAATGTAGTCGTCAACGTATCGACTCGCCAGAACTTCAACCTCTTCGAACTTCGGCTGATCTTCGAAGTGCGTGTAAGATCGAGTAAACGCGATCTTCTGGAAGTTCATGAACTTCGTGCCACGCTTTCCGGAAACCTCGATCGAATAATCGATGCCCTTTTCCTTCAGCCCACGGATATGAGCAATCATCTGTCGCAGGACGCTGGCGTTGTAACCGCCGCACAACCCGCGATTGGAGGTCAGAACAAGCAGGATGCTTTTCTTCTCTTCCGCTCGCTTTTCCAGCAATGGATGTGAAAACTTCAGATTCGCTCGACCCAAATCTCCAACGATCTCGGAAATCTTACGAGTGTACTCTGCAGCTTCTGCAGCACGATCCATTGCCTTTTTGAAACGACTGGTCGCAATCAGCTCCATCGTGCGCGTGATCTTGCGGATGTTGCGCACCGCTTTGAGCCGTTTGACAAGTAAGCGTCTGTTTGCCATGAATCAACAACATCCCATTTGGGCGAGCGGCAGGGCGTCAGCCCTCCGTGTTATGCGATCAAACACTTGAGATTCTTCACCGGCACGGCACTGAACGCTGAACACGGTCAGTGCCCTGACTCAACCCTAAGCCTTGGCAGCAAGTCGAGCAACGAATGCTTCCAGGGCCTTCTTCAATTTTCCTTCGATTTCATCCGTCAAAGCGGCTTCTGCAACCAGCTTATCACGCATATCAGCGTGTTCAGTTCGGATGAATTCGTGCAGCTGTGCTTCAGTTTCCGCAACCTTGGCCACAGGCACTTTATCAAAGTAGCCCTTTGTACCAGCGTAGATCGCAACAACCTGGTCGGCCACGTGAAGTGGTCCGAACTGTCGCTGCTTCAGAAGCTCAACCATGCGGTAACCGCGGTCAAGCTGAGCCTGAGTGTCTTTGTCAAGTTCTGTACCGAGCTGAGCAAACGCTTCCAGTTCGCGGAAAGCCGCCAGGTCCAGTCGCAAACTACCAGCGATCTTCTTCATCGCCTTGGTCTGAGCGTTACCGCCCACGCGGCTAACCGACACACCCACGTTAATCGCGGGACGAATGCCCTTCCAGAACAAGTCTGGTTCCAGGTAGATCTGGCCGTCGGTGATCGAAATCACGTTGGTCGGAATGTACGCAGAAACTTCACCTTCCAGTGTTTCGATGATCGGCAGAGCCGTCATGGAACCACCGCCCAGTTCCTTGTTGAGCTTAACAGCTCGTTCAAGAAGTCGGCTGTGGCAGTAAAACACGTCCCCAGGGAACGCTTCACGACCTGGAGGACGACGCATCAGCAGTGACAGCTGGCGATAAGCAACAGCCTGCTTTGACAGGTCGTCGTAAACGATCAGAGTGTGCTTGCCCTTGTACATGAAGTACTCGGCCATGGCAGCACCAGCGTAAGGTCCGATGTACTGCATTGGGGCAGGATCAGCACTGGTTGCAGCAACAACAATGGTGTAGTCCAACGCGCCGTTCGCACGCAGAACTTCCATCACGCCAGCAATCGAAGACGCTCGCTGACCGCAAGCCACATAGACGCAAATAACGCCTGTGTCTTTCTGGTTCAGAATCGTGTCGATGGCGATTGCAGTCTTGCCAGTCTTACGGTCACCGATGATCAATTCGCGCTGACCACGTCCGACTGGTGTCATAGCGTCAATCGCCTTGATCCCGGTCTGGAGCGGCTCTTTCACCGGCTGACGCTCAGCAACACCCGCAGCCAGCCATTCGACCGGGCGAGTCTCAGAGGTCATGACCGGGCCTTTTCCGTCAAGCGGATTACCCAGTGGGTCAACCATGCGACCCAGCAGAGCTTCGCCGACCGGAACTGACAGCAGTTTGCCCGTGGAGCGAACTTCGTCGCCTTCCGCAATCTTCAGGTAATCCCCGAGAATTACGACCCCGACGCTGTTCTCTTCAAGGTTGAACGCAAAACCGCGAATGCCGCCTGGGAATTCCAGCATTTCGCCGGACATCACATTCGACAGGCCGGTACAACGAGCAATCCCGTCACCGACTTCGATTACGCGACCAACTTCTGCGGTCTGAATCTGACCGCGAAAGTCTTCAATCTCCTTCTGGATGACTGAAGCGATCTCGTCCGCTTTGAATTTCATTGAATGCTTTCTCCACCAGACGACCCTTCAGCTGTTTCAGCCGGGATCGCAGCGATGAATCATAAACAGTATCACCAA
The DNA here is from genome assembly GCA_044378235.1 of Planctomycetaceae bacterium. GTDB lineage: Bacteria > Planctomycetota > Planctomycetia > Planctomycetales > Planctomycetaceae > SXXK01. The sequence continues at coordinate 4,569 of JBILXT010000382.1, read as the reverse complement.
CCTGCAGCACAACACCGCCGAGCAACGAAGCATCGACGGTTTCCTGCAGAATGGGTTCAAACCCAAATGTACTCTTCAGATGCTCAACAATCTTTGCACGAGAACCAGCGGACAACGCTCGCGCTGAACGCACGCGAATCCGCTGTTTTCCTGCGGCTTGTTCCTGCAGCTTCACCAACACGCTTCGAATCATAGGCAGCAACGAAATGCGACCATGACGAACGAGCACGCGGAGAAAGTTTGCAAAGAACTCCGAACACTTCGAAGCGATTACTCGATCAATAATCGCCAGCTTGTCATCTCGCCCGATCAGGTCCGACATCAGCAACTCCCGAAACTCCGGGAATTTTGCCAGGACATCATCAAGGAGTGAGTTCAACTCTTCTTCGGGCGAGGTGCTGCCTGCAGCTACAGCGGCCGTCATATACGACTGAGCGTACATCGTCGCAACAGCCAGCGCACCTGGATCTTCCAGCACACTGTCAGGACGAGAATCTGAACGCAATTCGGACATGACTAACCCCGAAACAGCTTCAACAAGCACCGCTTGTGACATGAACAATCCAAAAGGTCGACGGGAAGCCCTTAGCGGGAAATTTCCGCCAGAGCCTGGCCAATCAGACGATCCTGATCAGCTTCATCAAGAGCACGCCCGAGAACATGCTCTGTTGCCAACACAACCTGCGAATTGATCTTTGTAAACACTTCCGCCAGGGCCGTATCTGTCGCCTGACGGATATCATCTTTCGCCCGGTCTCGAATCAGGCTGACTTCTCGCTGAGCACTTGCGATCAGATCCTGGCTGGTTCGCTCAGCATCACGGCGAGCTTCTGCAACCATGGACTGAACGGTTTGTTCAGCAGCTTTCAGCTTCTGCTCGTATTCCGCAAGCATAGCCTGTGCCTTACGTCGACCTTCTTCGGCGTCGTCGATGGCTTTCTGAATTCCCAACTCACGTTTGTCGAGCCCCTGAATCATCGGTCCCCAGGCAAACTTGCCCAGCACCGCGACAAAGAGAACGAACGTGATCAGAGAAAACAGCGCCAGATCAGCTTTCCAGCCCAGAGGAACGCCGGACGGATGACCATGATCATCGCCGTGACCCTCTGGATGATCTCCAGCTTCAGCCGTCGACGCCTCAGCAGCATCAGCCTTAGCTGGTGCTTCTTCAGCCATCAAACGCGCGGAACCCCCGAAGAGGACCAAGCCGCCAATCAGTACAAGGCGGAGCAGACTCTTAGCAGACGCACAGCACATGGAATTCGCCGACCAAAAACCAGGACAACCGAAGGAAGACAAACCGACCAGGAAAACGAAAAACTAGCTCTGCATACAAACGATCAGAGCGAAGAAGGTCGCACCTTCGATAAGAGCGGCGGCAACGATCATCGCACCGCGAATGTCACCAGCAACTTCTGGCTGACGAGCCATGCTCTCAACAGCAGCTGCACCAATCTTCGCGATACCGAATGCTGCACCCAACATGACGATACCAGCACCAGCAGCACCACTGAAGGAAATCAGCGGCTGGCCACCAGCAGCGGCGGCTTCCTGAGCCATCGCAGGTACGCTCATCGCAACAATCGCAGCAACAACCAGGAAACAAGTCTTCACGAACTGAGCCACAACAAAACTCCTCTTTCAAACAAAACTCATCAAAGTGACGCCGCCTGTCTCGGGCGACCGGCGAAACCATTTTCAGAACAACAAGCAACCAACTACCTTCAGATATGAAAGCCGTCGGTACAAAACTGAATCAGTGCTTATGAATCGCACCCGCAATAAAGATCGTTGCGAGGAACGAAAAGACATAGGCCTGGAGGAACGCTACAAACAATTCAAGGCAACCAATGAACACCTGACCGATAACACTGCCAGGAACCACCATGCCGTAAATCACATTGCTCTTCGTCGCCGCAACGGCAATGAAGCCAAGAATAACACCAAGTACCGTGTGACCACCCATGATGTTCGCAAACAATCGAACCGCAAGAACACCATGCTTAATGAAGAATCCCAGCAACTCAATCACAAACATCATCCCGCCAAGTGCCATGCCACCCGGGCCCGGTACACCTGTTTCAGGAATCAGATTGCCAAAGAAGCCCTTCACCGACATCGCCTGCACACCGTAAATGAACGTTGCAACCAGAGCCGTCAGAGCCAATGCTCCCGTAACGTTAATCTCGCCAGTGGCAGAACCAAGGAATGGCACAGCACCGAGCAAATTGCAGAGGAGAATGTAAAAGAAACAGCTCCATACGAACGGAAGATACTTGTCCCCCGGGTGAGCATAAGCAACCGCGTGGCTATGGGCTGCGTGCCCATGAGACGCATGGCCATGAGAATGATCTCCATGTCCATGAGAGCCATGACTTTCAGCGTGATCACCATGGTCGTGATGATCATCATGAGAATGGTCGCCAATTGTCGGGCGAACCACCTCATCGCGAATAAACAACGCGATCGCTTCCCAGAAGTTCCAAAAACGCCCCTTCGCCGGCACGCCGCTACCGATTCGCTTTGCCAAGCCACGGAAGATCAGCAGACACAACACAAGCACGACCAACTGAAGCACCATGAACTTGGAGATCAAGAGCCCGGGCTCAATAGCACTTCCTGCAAATGGCTGAGGAATAAAGATCTTCCCCTCCATCGCCTGATTGACCTCACTCAACGTTGGCTTATCGTGCAAATGAAGAGCCTTCAGAGTGTGCCACGGCACATCATCAACGCTCTCAAAAGCATGTGGAGACGTCAGAAACTTAGGCACCTCGAAATAGGTGTAGTCGCGAACGTGATGAAAATGATCGTGTTCACTCATTTCCGCTTGTCCGCCAGCCCCTGAAGATTCTTGCTTTAGATCCGTAAAATTATTTCGCAGACGATGCCGCAATGCTTCGCTTCAGCAACGTTACCTCAACTGCCAACGCGAGCAAATAGAACGCGATCAGCCAGCCGAAGAAATCAACGATTCCCAAATCCGGGCGAAGTTTCTTTACCGCCATCGCCGTCCCAGCCACACTGAAGAGACGAATCATCGTCTGAACCAGCATCGCCGATAACTCGTTTCGCAGAATAGCGGCACTCGAAAGAAAAACAACGATCCAGCCGGGCACCAAAACGGCAATTGCCGCAAGTGACATCCACCAGACTCCAGCTTCGCCTCGCAGCATCCTCGCAGGCCAGAAACACAACACCCAGCCCAGCGCTACGAAGAACGTAAGCCACAGAGCAGACCTAAGACCAGCACCTCGAGAATTTTGAGTCACTCCGAGCGAGCCTCTCTGGCCTGCGCCGCTTTTCGTTTTACTTCCGCCGATTCGCGATCCAGTCGATGCAGGAGCTGTCGCAAGGACGCTCCGGCAACGATAAGACCGAGACAGGCACCACAAATCGTCAGTACGGGACTCCAGCCGTATCGCTTATCCAGCCAATATCCGCCAAAGATCAGGAAACCCAAAGACATGGCCGCCGAGACGACTTCGTGAGCAGTTCGATAGGCTTGTGCGATCTGAGCAGTTCGAGATCTGCGTCGTTCATAGTTATTCGGCTGGCCGCTGGACAACGCGAATGCACCTTGATTGGCTACGAACTAGTAGATCTGATTCCTTGACGGGGCCGCGAGTCTAGGGATGAGTCAAAACTGAGTCAAAGAGGCTGGATATCAGCCTCCGCAATTCCCGGAAACGGGAGCAAGACTCGCAATGATCTTCGGCGAGAGATTTCAACGGACCTGATCGCTCGCCCTGCGTTCACCCTTCGATCTCGTCTACAATACAACCTTTACTCAATCCTGTCGGCGGATTTTATTCTTTTCTCAGAAGGCGGAGTGTGCTGATTGACAGTGGGCTGATTTCAAATGAGCTGTCTTCGCCCCTCCATTTGTTGCCTTTCTTTCTCGGTGCGAAGTCGACGCTTATCCCTTAATCGTCAGGAAGCGTGACCACCCGGCGTGTGCTCTCTTACTGAGAGAGTTTGTAGTTTCTTTTCGATTCCTTTTGTGACCAATACTGGCTGCCATCCATGTCTATTCCCTCGACGATTCGTGCCGTGGTTTTTGATCTGGATGGATTAATGCTCAACACCGAGGACATCTTCGAACTGGCGGGGGTTGAACTGATGGCTCGACGAGGGCTGAAGATGACCGACGAGATTCGCCACAGCATGATGGGGCGACGTCCAGTCGAAGCCTTTACTGTTCTCAGAGATCTGACAGGCCTTCAGGATTCACTTGAAGATTTGATGCTGGAGACGAAAGTCCTGTTTGCCGCGCTGGCAGAAGATCGCCTCGCGGTAATGCCCGGCCTGCTGGAACTCTTTGAACTGCTGGATGCACGAAAGCTTCCTCGAGCCGTCGCAACATCCTCACCTCGCGCCTACATGACTCATCTGCTGGAGAAGTTCAATCTGCTGCACCGAATCGACTTTACATTGACGGCCGAAGACGTGACGCATGGCAAGCCGCATCCGGAGATTTATCTCAAGGCGGCAGAGATGCATGGCGTTAATCCGGCGGAAATGCTGGTTCTCGAAGACAGCGAAACCGGAACTCGCGCGGCAGCAGCG
>JBILXT010000064.1:0-24904 GCA_044378235.1 Planctomycetaceae bacterium | reverse complement strand
AAAGACGCTGTTGAACTCTCCGTGGAAATCTACCGACGGACTCAGACTAACAGCGATGCGGACCTGGCAATCTCCCATCTTCAGGCACTGGGGGATGAAGCGGCCATTACAAATCTGCAACTTGAACATGCTAAATCGCCCGGCAATGAACGGCTTTTGCTGAACGTTGCCGTTAGCCTGATGGCGCAAGGGGAGCGAACGCAATCTATTGAGCTACTACAGAAATGGATCGCGAATCATCCAAATGACTGGATTGCAAAGACCCACTACGCTTCGGTGTTGTTGAAGGACAAAAACTACCAGAACGCCAGGGCCGTTTGTGACAGCATTATTAATGCCGGGCTTGACTGGGATTCGACGGTCGACGCACCTCGTCCTGCACGTCCAAATCAGCGTCCCGGTGAAGGCCCTGGAAGCATGTCGGGGTCTCCTGAACCAGATTCGTATGGGGCTGCCTATTTGACCACAGCCAAGTGGTTAACCGACGGTACTTTTCCGGTAGATCTTCGAGTTGGTTTCGAAAGTCTGCTGCAGAAGACCGCCAGCCTTTATGGGACATCAGAGGTCTCCGTCCTGATCGATCATCTTGGAGATTCGCAACCGGAATCTCAGGCCCTTTGGATGGCCGTCGACAACACGATTGAGCAAATCAGCGAACCGGATCGTTCGTTGATGCTTGTAAAGTCAATTGCGCGTCAGCACCGAGGCGTTTCGACTAACGAGAGCAAGACAAGTCAGCGATTCGTCGATTCGTTCTTGTATCTATGTGAGCACGTTCCGGAGCGAGCTCTTGGGCTTTGCTCTGAGATGCAGGATTCTGACAGAGAGAACATCGCAAGGTTGTTCACCGCGTCCGAAGCGGAGTCATTCTTCAGAAGAACGCTGGATATTGCAGTCGCACACGATAACGAAATTCAAAGACTGAATATTGCTGTTGCAGTTGCATTTTTGCATGGTCGGCCGGATTTAGCTCGTTCAGTGATCTTAAGTTTGGCGGACATGGAATTGTCCGTGCAGAAAGCTGATGGACCTGATGAATGGACTCTGCTGGATGGGCTACCCATCACGTGGGGCAAGAGTCTTCTGGAAAGCAAAGATTCCACCACGACTTGGGCAATTCTTAAGGTCTGTTTCTCTAGGCTAAAGCATCCAGAGCTCTCGAAGTCTGATATTCCAAAAGGTTCACCACCAAGTCTGAATAACTTGCTAAAGGAACGCTTGGGTGTGCTCTGCGCCAGCGACGTCGCGACGGCTTGCTATGTGCTGGGGCATCTCAGCAGCGAAGAAGTTCATAACAGTTTTTTTGAAGCGATACTCGCTGAATCGTGGGTGATCCAGAGTCCCGATGCCGAAGTAGCGATACGCGTCGCGTATGCAAAATACCTTGAAAACATAGGCGAGTATTCTGCGGCCACGATGCAATTGCTTCTTGCTGCTGAAAACGAGGCCAGTAACCCTAGTCTGCGTTTTCTGATTGCCGAACAGGCGTTCAATGCCCACTTGGATCACGTGGGATTGGAAGTACTTGAATCGATTCGAGCAACAGACGTCGATATGGAGATAATGATTGCGACGTTTGCTTTTCATTACTCACAAAGAGTTAAGGATGATGAACGACAGAAAATCGCAATTACAATGTTACTCCGACTACCTGTCAGTTCAGAGTTGACCAGAGAGTTATTGCAGGCCACCGAGCGGCAGGGCATGAGAGCAGAGCATGAAGCCCTGGTCGCACGGCTGGGACGCGGAGCGGAAACGCGACAGTCAGTTCTGGCTCGGCAACTGCAGACTTACACAGCTCAGGGGAACAATGAGCTGGCTGGGGAAGTGGCGTGGGAGTTGTTGAAGTTGGCTTCCGGGGGAACGTTGTTCTCCGGGCAGAGACCGAATGATGATCGTGATGACGGCGGGGAGAGATTGCAGGCGATCAAGGCTCTGGGGAAACTCGGACGATTGCAGCCGTTGATTGATCGCTACGAAGCCATGCTGGAAGCCTCGCCGGAGTCTTTGGACCTGTTGGAAATTCTCTGTGAGTTTCATGAGGCCGCTGAACAGTTTCCGCAGTTATTCGAAAAGCGAGATCGCATCGCGCGGCTGTCGCAGAAAGCTCCACCCAGCCTCAAAGCAAAAGCTGTTGCCCTGGAAAACAGCGGTGATGTCAGTGGTGCGTGTGAGATTTATCTGCAGATTCTGAAGGACGATCCGCAGGCCTTTTCTGAAGATATGGAAACCTACGTCCAGGCGTTTGAACGAGCCAAACGGCATGCGGATTTTCTGTCGGCAGTTCTTGGTGGCGACGAACAATACTGGAGTGAGCATGCCGGCCTGATCGTCAATATGATTGCTGATCTTGCGCGAGCAAAGACGAATGACGGGGTCGTGCAGAAGTCGATCGATGCCATGTTGGCCAACGAGGAAACTCGGCGATTTGCCATCGGTGGCTTTCTGGCTCGTGCGGAAGTCATCGCCGAAGAAAAACTGCTGCCCGCGATTCAGGGCGAACTGACGTCGGAGGATGCCTTCAGTGATATCAGTCGGATCAACCAGTCATTCTTGATTCTGCAGGCCGTTAAAGATGAATCCGGCCTGAAAACTCTGTATGAGTTTCTGCTCTCAAGGCGAGCGGCAGGGCGTCAGCCCTCCGAGCGATCTCTTGACCTGCCGCTCCTCTACATCACCGCTCGCCTTGGACTTCGAGAACAGGTTGAACAGCAAATCGCGACAATCACCAGTGGCAGTACCGAAGCCGAATTGCTTCAACCCGCAGAGATCCTGACTCTCAATACACGTCTGAAAGAGTTGAGCAAAGACTGGGATCGAGTCAGAACTCAACTGCTGGAGTATCTGGTCTCATTGAAGATTGAAGATACGGAAACGGCGGACACCGTTCTTGATGAGCTGGGAGCTGCCTGGGAATCACTGGGTGAACTTCAGAAAGCTCGCGGAATTCTGAACGAGCGAGTTCAAAGAATGCTGGTCAACACCGGCGCGGCGACGGGCAATGCCTCGGAGTCGATTCGACAGTTGTTGCAGGCTGGCGAAAAGATCCAGCATTCTGGATTTCCGATCGAGGGTGCTCGTTTGTTGCTGAACGTGACACCTCACGATATCGATGAATTCACGGATGATCTGGACGACGACAAAGCGATCGCGTTCAAGTCCCGCTTCAATGCGTCTCAACGTTGGGCTCGTCAGCAGATTTCTGCAGAGAAGTTGGTTGCCTGGTATGCGATGGCTGTTGATGACGTCGTGGCTGCAGCGGCTGATTCGAAGAACGGGAACGGGAATCTTGCCGATCAGCCCGTTGATTTGCTGCTGGAACTCTCCGGCACAACAGATCCTCGTTGTCGAGATGCTGAAGAGTTAGGCGGGCTGCGTCTGGACAGTGTTTTGTTAAGTGTCATCAGTAAATCGACTTTTGAATCTGAGGAATTACGACAGCGAATCAAAGCGGCTACGGAGACTCTGTTGGCTCAGCCAGCGACCGATGTTCGTCTGCTGACCGTTGCGTTGGCCCTTGCAATTCAGGCGGCCGATGAGGAGATGCTCAACCGGATATGTAGTAAGTCCCTTGAAGTTTCGGGCATGGCGGACAGTTCCGGCACGGCGGCTGATAAAGCCGCAACCGTCGGTCGGCCCAATCGAATTCCGGAGATTCTTCGACGCGAGGCAGACTTAAGCTGCGTTCTGATGGCAGGGCTTATCGCCAATCGCCAGGAGCAGAAAGGCTTGGTTAATCGAATGCTTCAACGATCTATTGTTGCGGCCAATGGGTCAACGAACCGCCTGATCAAAGTCGCAGTACTTCAGGAGTGTGTTGCTGTTTCAAAGCGTGCGGGATTGGCAGAGCTGGTTGCTCAGTGTGAACAACTTGCGGCTGCGGCCATCGATGAACAGATTAAGGCAACATCCGTGGGAATCGAAGGTGAAATCGATCTGGCCCATGAGATCAGAACAAGGTTACTGGGGAAGTGACCTTGGAGTGCTGCAGCCTGCTGCAGCTTTCCGTCCAACAGCCTGCTGTTGGACGCTTGTTGGTTCCGTTACACAGGATTCATAAGCAGCAGGCTGCTTATGGGAAAGCGGCAGCAGGCTGCCGCAGTCCAAGTTGGTCACTGTTGATCATTCACCGTCGTCGGCTGCTATCTCGTCGTACTTGAAACTTGCGATCGTCTTGAGCCATGCCGGAGTGACCGATTCCTTGAACTTCTTTGCGCTGCACCATTTCCAGTCGGATCCGACTCGCACCAGCCCATGATGTGCGGCATTCTGGTGGACATAATTCAGTCGGGCGAGATAGCTCCTTTGATATGTCAAATGTGTTTCTCGAAAGTTCTGCCATAACCTGGTTCTCCCGGGTGTCGCGTCCAGACGATTCAGCTCTTTCGTTGTGAGGCTATGCAGTTTCTGGACCATGGTGCCTAGTGATTCGGCGGATGGCGAGTTTTCTGGACTGTGAGCAATGAAGTGGTAGTGGTTTGAAAGTACACACCAGGCTTCAAGTCGCCAATGAAACTCAGCCATCAGTTCGAACAGCTTCGTTTCAAACCAGTCTTTCATGCTGTCACGGGCCAGCAAATGCTGTTGATCAGTTGCGCGAGCTGTCAGGAAATAGACTCCCGCTTCTGCCAGACGGTGAGGCGGAGCGTGTGGCCAATCCAACGTTCCCTTCGCAGTCTAGTCAGAATTCGGAAGTTCCATGAGTTTACTCCTTGTTTGTAATTTTGGACTGCTGCAGCCTGCTGCCGCCTTCCGTTGCACAGCCTGCTGTGCGACAACTTGTATAAAAAATCAGCGGAGTCGCAAGTAAGGTGGCCTGGCAGCAGGCTGCCAGGGGGAAAGCGGCAGCAGGCTGCCGCAGTCCAAAAGTACTGCGTACAAAACTTTGAAGACGGAGTTTGTCTTTCTGAAAACCTCAAACCTCAAAGCTCAAACGCCGCCGCAGGCGCTTTATGTTCATGTGCCGTTTTGTTTGCATCACTGTGGGTACTGTGACTTTACGCTGGTCGCCAATCGGGATCATTTAATTCCGCAGTATCTGGAGATGCTGGGCCGCGAGTTGAATCACTATTGTCGTGAGTTCACTCATCGCCGGAGAATCACCACGCTGTTTATTGGCGGCGGTACTCCGACTCATCTTTCGCCCAAAGACCTGCAGACGCTCTTCGAACTGATCGGCCATCATTTTGAACTCAGTGATGACGGAGAATTTTCGATTGAAGCCAATCCGGACGGGCTGTGTGATGAACGGCTGAGCGTTCTCAAAGCCAACGGGATTAATCGCCTGAGTTTGGGAGTTCAGTCTTTCGATGATGCCGTGCTAAAGACGTTGGAAAGGAAACACTCAGCCGCTGAAGCCACAGAGACGATCGCGCGAGCGTCAACCTTCATCCCGAATGTTAGTGTCGATCTGATTTTTGGTGTGCCGGGACAGAGTCTGGAATCGTGGCAGCAGACTCTGAAACATTTGATTCAGTTGCCCGTCAGGCACATTTCCACGTATGGTTTAACCTACGAGCAGGGAACTCCATTTTATCGACAGGAGAAGAGTGGCGTCCTGAAACGCATGCCGGATGATCTGGAACGCGACATGTATCTGGCGGCGATGTCCCATCTGGAGTCACGGGGATTCGAGCACTATGAAGTTTCCAACTTCGGCTTGCCCGGATATCAGTGTCGGCACAACAACGTCTATTGGAACGCAGACGAATACTTTGCTTTCGGGCCGGGGGCCGCACGGTATGTTGACGGAATCCGCAGCACGAATGCTCGCAGTGTGGTTAAGTGGCTAAATTCGTGGAACAAAGGGGAGCCGTGTGAGGAAGATCGAGAAGAACTGACGACGGAAGAGAAAGCTCGCGAAGCCATAATGCTGTCATTACGACGCATGGCCGGGCTGCATGTGCCGAGCTTTGAGGCCAGATTTCAGTTGTCATTACAGGATCTGGCCGAGGAGGAGATTCGGCAGCATGTTGAGGACGGGCTGCTGGAGTATTCCTGCGAGTGTTTGCGGTTGACTAAGAATGGCCTGCTGATTGCGGATAGTGTGGTTTCTGACTTTTTGTGAAATTTCGTGTCCGCGTTTCCAGAGAGATGATCGTACGTTGGGCATTCCTGCCCGTCGACTTGTTCAAGGAGACAAGGGGCGGACAAGAATATCCATTCTGCCTACGAGGGAACGGTCAGCAACATCACAGCATTGAACTTGATCTGGATGATGGCTCATTCGATACTGCGTCGGCGACGCAAACAAAAAAAGAGAAACTCGGCCATTGCCGATTGAATCCCAGGAGAGAACGGACGGTCAATGGCACGCATCGTTGTTCTGCTGCTGACCGTAATTGCCACGGTTTTGTTGCTGCTGGTTTCCAATGTCCCGCTGGGAGTTCCTGACGAGTGGGTTTGGCGTCGGCAGCAGCTTCCGGAAAACCTGATCGAAGCACTGGATCGTCTGGCAATACCGGGAATTGTCGGCGCGATCGTAGTGGCTTTTGCGCAGTTTGTGGATCGGCGGATTGAGCGATCTTCGAAGTTCGTCTGTGTGATCCTTATCGCGTTGTTGGTGGTTGGAGCCTTGAGTTGGCTCAATGCGGTTCGGCAATCGGCCGCGACTCCTCATCGAGAACTTCGACCCTTGTGGGTGCTTTACGATCGCTTCGCGTCCGGCTATTTCTTTGATGCGGCATTTCATACGTCTTCGGCCAAAGAGCTGCTGGCGGGCTATGAGCAGCGGATGGCCAAAGGCGATGTGTTGCACGAGGGAACTCATCCACCCGGACTATTTCTGCTCAACTTCTGGGCCATCAAAGCCACGGAACGCAGCGAAACGCTGACATCACTGGCCGAATGGACAATCGGTGCAGAATCCGTGAGATTGTTTCGGTTGATGGAAGCAGATGTGCAGACTGCTCGACCGCTGACACGCAGCGAATTTGCGGCTCTGTGTCTGGTGTCATTTTTTTCGACGCTATTGTCCGCCATGACAGTCATTCCGGTTTATGTGCTGGTCAGTCGATTGCTGAACCGCCGCGCGGGGTGGCGAGCGGCCTGTGTGATGCTGACGGTTCCCAGTCTGGCCGTTTTTGCACCGCGATCGGACATTGTTTATGCGTTTTCGGCCTCGATGATTCTCTGCCTGCTGGTTCAGTCGGTCGTTGCCGAATCGAAGTTTGTGCGATGCCTATGCTCGGTAATGGCTGGGGTGGCTGTGTTTGTGTCGTTGACAGTGAGTCTGGCCCACATCCCGGTTTTGGTAGCCTGTGGTTTGTTTTTTCTGCTGATCTGTTTGGGGCCACCATCTTTGCGAGTCCCGTGGCAACATGTCGTGGTGAGCTGCGTAGTGGCGCTGGCTGTGTTTGCTTGTGCCGTGACCATTTGGAGTGATGCGACGGACTGCAATCTGGTGCGAGTCTGGAGCTGGAATCTGTCGAACCATGCCGGGTTCTATAAACAGTCGTCTCGGACGTGGTGGAAGTGGTTCTTCGTTAACCCGGTGGAGCTTTCATTTTCGATCGGCTTGCCTCTGACGTTTGTGTTTCTGGAATCGCTAACACGGATTGTCCGCGGGCTAAAGGCGGATCCAGGTCAGACGACGGTGATGATTCGGCTGGCCCTGAGTTTATTCGCGACATGGGCCGCGCTGTGGATATCCGGGAAAAACATGGGCGAAGCGGCTCGTCTGTGGTGTTTCCTGACGCCATGGTTTGTGATGGGGGCGGCGATTTGTCTGGCGCCGGATTTCTCTGCGAAGCGGATCGAGCAGAATCATCTTCATCGAAATCCCGGTGCGATCTATCATTCGTTCTGGTTGCTGCTGCTGATTGCTCAAATGATTGTCGGCACGGTGACTGTTGGCGGAGTGAGTGGTTATCAGGAACTGACAAGTTTCGCTGGTTGACTGATGCTCTGCAGGCGAAAGGTGACTTTCGACTTTTGAGTTCACGGGTTCCTGGGAAATCGCAAAAACTAAGGATTCACTTGCAGACAAAAAATGTGTCCTGCGAATAATGGAGCTTGTGAATTCTCTGCGGGAGTTTCAGGGGCTCCGCGTGGTTGACTCGTTTGTCCACATTGGGCCGTTTTTTCTTGTGGTTGTTGTATTGTCGTGTGTTTCGTTTGAGGAATTCGTCTGTTGGAAAATGCCCGTCAAACCTATGTCGTTCGCGAAGCTTGTCGATATGATATCCCGGGGCTGGAAAGTCTTGTGGATAGATTTGTTCAGCGGAACAGGCTGTTGCCACGTACGACGGATGAGTTGAGTGATCTGATTCCATTTGGATTTGTGGCGGTGGATGGTGATCAGGTCGTCGGGTTTGCCGCGTTGGAGATCTATTCGGCCAAGCTGGCGGAAGTTCGCAGTCTCGCGGTGCATGATGATTATCAGGGGCGAGGAATCGGGAAAGCTCTTGTGCAGAAATGCGTGGACCTCGCCGTTAAGCGAAATATCCTCGAAGTGATGGCTATTACCTCGGCTGATAGTTTCTTCCAAAAGTGTGGGTTTGACTTCACACTGCCCGGTGAAAAGAAAGCTCTGTTCATGCAGACAAGAGATGAGTACTAGAAACTTGCATGTGGGTGTCGCGGGAGACTCAGTAAACTCGGCGGTGGAGTTTGTACATCAGGCTGTGTCGCGAGCTGGTTTATGCAAGCCTTCAGTCGGTGTTATTCTGGGATCCGGATTGGGGTGTGCAGCCGATCGATTGATCAGAGGTGGCGGGATTTCGGTGGATTATGTTGATATCCCCGGGATGCCACGGCCCCAGGTCGCGGGACATTATGGAACTCTGGTCTGCGGAAAGGTGAACGATCAATGCGTCGTTATGTTGAAAGGTCGCGTTCACTGGTACGAAGGACGCGGCCTTGATGACGTGCTTTTCAGCGTGCGAATGCTGGCAGGATTGGGGATTAGAAATCTGCTCGTGACCAACGCAGCCGGAGGCATCAACCCTCAATTTTCGCCCGGCGATTTGATGTTAATTCGATCACATCTGCGCCCCCTGCTGTATACGGTTCCGGCTGCAGTTCCGGCTGCAGTTCCTGCGACAATTTCAGGGCCTTCATCAAACTTAAAGGCCCTGGAAATCCAGAAAGACCGGGGGCTGTGGTGTGACGAACTGCGAGCCGCCGCGTTGCAGATAAAAACATCGCTGAGGATTCACGAAGGCACTTACGCCATGATGCCTGGCCCGTGTTACGAAACACCGGCCGAGATTCGAATGCTGCAGAAACTCGGCGCGGATGCGGTTGGCATGAGCACTGTGCCGGAAGCCGTTGAAGCGGCTTCGCTGGGGCTGTCGGTGATCGGCGTGTCCTGTATTACAAATTGTGCCGCCGGACTGACCAATCAGACGTTGAGTCATTCGGAGGTGACCGCAACAGCATCCGCCGTCTCGGAACAGTTCTCCGCATGGGTCTGGAATATCGTCGGTTCCATCAATTTCTGACTAGTGCCTTGTCTAGATTCGAATTTCGGGTAGTGGACCTTGCTAAAGGTCCAGCAGCCAAGGGATCTTTAGCAAGATCCACCAACCCGAATTCTTTATCTGGACGGAGCACTAGCGCGTCGATGCTCGCAGTTTTTCCACAAGAGGCTGGAGTTGTTTTTCGATCTCGGCTGCCTTCGCTTCGGCTTCTGGAAGTGGCAAGCCAGATCCGGTACCAGGGCGTTTGTGTCCGATATGCGACAGCCAGGCGTCATGCAGAACGGCCCCCTGCTGATTCGACAATTGAGTCATCTCACTGGTGGTTTCAACCCACTTCGTGATGCCCCAGGCTTTCAGGATGGCTTCGGCCAAAGTGCGATGGCCGGTTGAGTTGCAATGAACACCATCCGCAGCGACGGTGAAAGTCGGATCTGTTTTTCTTTGCTCGGTCCAGAATTCGATGCTCGGTGAATAAACATCGACCACCATTTCGACTCGGTCTTTCTGTTCGAGAATCCACTTCCCGTACTTTTGGATCACCTCATCGTAGCCTTCGTAGACCGCGAACCACGCATACTTCTCCGCGCCGGCTGGCAGGAGTTTTCCAGCGGCCTTCAGTGGTGCGGCGTCAAATGGCGGCGGAGTCAGCAGCACCAGCTTGGCATTGGCCGCATGGACTTTTTCGATCAGCTGGTTGATGCCCGCCTGATACTTCTGAAATCGTTCTTCACTAAAGGGATAATAAATTCCGTCATTCATGCCGTAACACGCCACCACAACATCCGGCTTGAACATGGTTAAGGCACGGTCGAGGCGTTCGTGAACATTGGGGCGAGGAAATGGGTGATCGGGTTCGGACAGCCCCGTGACATTCTCGCTCGGCAGTCCCGCATTGATGATCACTGGAGCCGGGCCCTTCGACTGCAGTCGCAACTGCATGTCGATCATGTAGACGTATTCGCCAGCCGCAGTAATTGAATCGCCCAGAAACAGTATTCGTTTTGCTTTGAGCGGAAAGGTCTCTTCGGCAGACGCCAACGTGCACGTGGCAAAGGCGATGAGTAAAGCAAAAATGGAGAGGAGTTTTTTCATCGGAGGGCTCCGGATGACTTGTGGCGGGGAGAATTTGATTGTTCAGGAAAACGCAGGAAAGTCAGGGTCGATGAACGATAGCAGCCCTGCCTGAGGTCTGCCAGTTGCGAGAGCGACTCGCCGCGGGCAGTGCTATCATCAGCAACGTTCGAGGACAAGTGCTCACGTGGAAGCCCTGAGGTCTGTGACGGATTGCATCACTTGTTGCCGTCATGCAACAGGCTGATTGTAGGTGTTGTATCGGTTGGAGTTGATCTGGCAGCAACATCCGCGGGAGATGGTTCCGCTTGGCCATTCGCTGACTTGGACTGCTTGTCGACGGGGGTTTGAGGGATAGGGTTTTCCCGAACGGCTTTCGGGATGAACGACCAGCGTCATTCGGCGGACCCCATTGAATTCTGCGGCACTCCGATGAATTCCTCAGTTCGACAACTTGTCTTGGTGACGGCGCTGCTGCTGGCAGCCGCGCCGGACATTTGCGCGCAGGATTCAACGCAGTACAGAGTCCGGATTGCCCCTGCGATGACGCTGGATGCTTTGAGTCCGGATCGGACGGCAACACACCCGATGACTGGTTCTGACGTCATGTTTTCCGGCCAGATGTGGTCGGCCCGGACGACATCTGGAACCGGCTCAACCATTCGATTTACGACCGATACCGCATTTCGTCATATCAACAGCCCGAGTTTCAAACGTGACGCAAGGTTGCGTTTGACGCGAATTTCAGGCAACTCCAGTGCTCGCTGGCGTTTTGATGTGGCCGATGATCGCACGGATCATGCGTCCGGGGACGAGAATGCAAGCGTTCAGGTTTCCTGCAGTGGCTCGGGAAGTGCTGTGATTACCATGAACGTCCAGTTTTTGACGGGAAACCTGGCCACTCTGCAGGGCGGTCAGTATCAAATGACAGTCACAGGAACGATCTCGGAAAACTGACGTCCGGTTGAATCCCGAAGTCGACTGCCGTACTCTCCGCACTGCTGGTGGAAATCTGGTCTGCCGGCGCACAGGATGTGCTTCTGATCCACTTGAGCGTTCGCTCGACATTCTCGTTGCTGTTCTGTCGGCCAGACTCCATGAAAGAGTTCTGTCTCCGAACAGTTCATGATGTTATTCCCACTGACCCTCTGCAGAAGCCGTTACCGATCCTCTCGGACGGCAGGTGTTCCATGATTCTTAGCGGCAGCGAAATCAAGGCTCGCCTCGGTACTGACATTCGGATCGATCCTTTCAATGAGGATCAGTTGAATCCCAACAGCTACAACCTGCGTCTGCACGATGAACTTCTGGTCTATGAAGAAATCGTGCTGGACATGAAGCGACCGAATCGTTTTCGCAGGATCCTGATTCCGCCGGAAGGCCTGGTGTTGCAGCCGAATCAGATGTATCTCGGGCGTACGATCGAGTACACCGAAACTCGCAATCTCGTGCCGATGCTGGAAGGGCGATCCTCGATTGGTCGACTGGGAATGTTTGTGCATGTGACAGCAGGATTCGGCGACGTCGGTTTCTGCGGATACTGGACACTCGAAATGATCGCGATCCAGCCCATTCGTATTTATCCCGGCGTGCAGGTCTGTCAGGTCTTCTATCACACGGTCGAAGGCGAGATTACTGAATACAGCACGGGCAAATATCAAAAAAACAAAGACATCCAGCCCAGCTTTCTGTACAAGGAACTGGGCCGTGAAGATCGCCAGAAGACGTTAGACTTTGGCGACGGAAAACCAAGCTCGAACGAATGACATCAGGAACTCAGTCATGTGCTCTGCCGGAATGCTCAAGTCGGTAAACCATCGGGCCGCAGCATTTCTCGTCCTGCTGGCCTTTCTTTTTTTGCCTGCCTTTAGCTCGGATGTTCAAGCGCAGGAGTCGGAAGCGGCGACTCGGCAATTTGCGGTCGCCGTGGGATTTCAGAATCAGAAACTGTATGACGCCGCCATCGACGAGTGGCAGACGTTTCTGACCAAATTCGATAAAGACCCTCGCGTCGACAAAGCCACGCATTATCTGGGCACCTGTCAGTTGCAGGCGAAACAATATGCGAAGGCTGCTGCTACGTTTGCATCGGTATTGGAGAAGTACCCGAAGTTTGAGCTGCTGGATCAGTCGGTTCTGAACTGTGGCACCGCGTGGTACAGCCTTGCTCAGGAATCAAAGAAGCCGGACGATTACGCGAAAGCCGAAGCCTTCTTTGTACGGCTGGGCAAGGACTTCCCGAAGAGCGAATTCGCGGCTCGCGCGATGTATTATCGGGGCGAAAGTCAGTATCAACAGAATCGTCTTCAGGAAGCGGCTGACAGCTATCGAGAGCTCGCGAAAACCTTTCCAAAGGATGAACTGGTTCCGGATTCTCTCTATGCGTTGGGCGTATGCCTGGAATCTCTCAAAAAGCCGACGGAAGCTCAGCAGACCTTCTCTGATTTTGAAAAGCGATTTCCAAAGCACAATCTGCTGACGGAAATTCGGATGCGAAATGGGGAATGCCTGTTCGCGGAACAGAAATTCGCTGAAGCGGCCAAACAGTTTGAACTGGTGAGCCGCGTCAAAGAATTTCCCCTGGCCGATACTGCCATGCTACGGCATGCTCGCTGTCTTTATGAGCAGGAAAAGTACGCGGAAGCAGGAGCAGTCTACTGGACTGTGGCGAAAGAGTTCCCAAAGACAAAGCATTATGACACCTCCGTCGTTGCTGGTGCAAAGTGCTATTACCTGATCGGACAGTACTCTGTTGCTCGCTCAGGTCTGGAGAATGTTGCGAAACGAGATGTTCCGGAAGCCGCTGAAGCCAGCCAGTGGATCGCGCGATCCTTGCTGAAAGAAAAGAGTGCTCTGCAGGCGTTGACGGTTCTGGATGTTGCGATCAAGAAACATGCCGAGAGCCCTGCCCTGCCGCAGCTCATTCTGACCCGGATCGATGCGTTATACGAACTGCCGGGGCGCAGGGCGGAAACGGTGCCGTTGTATGCTGACTTCGCAACGAAGTATCCTCAGGAAGAACAGGCTTCGCAGGCCAGTTACATGTCGGCTTTGACAGCCCTGGATTTGGGAGACAACACTGCGGCCAAAAAGAACTCAGACTTGTTCCGGCAGAGCTTCCCGCAGGACAGGCTTTTGCCGGATGTTCTGTTCATTGGCGCGGAAGCACGGCTGTTGCTCAAAGAATTTGATGCAGCCGTAAAGATGTACGAAGAGTTTCTGAAGCTGAGTCCTGAACATCCCAGTGCGACGCTGGGAAAAGTGCGGGCCGGACTTGCTCTGCAATTGGCCGGTCGAAACGATGACGCTTCGAAGTGGTTGTCTCCGATTCTGGCCAGCCTTTCTGATCCGGGCTTGAAGAGTGAAGCGTTGTCAGTTCTGGGGCGTTGTGAACTCGCGAAAGATCAGCTGGCCGTGGCCGCTGAACGTTTCGAAGAATCGCTGAAGGCTAAACCTGATCATGAGCAGTCCGATCAGACTCTGCTGATTCTGGCCGATGTTTATCGTCGACTGGATCGTCCAACTGACAGTGCCGTGAGGCTGAAGCAGTTGCAGACTCAGCACCCCCAAAGCAAGGTTCTGGAAGAGGCGACGTTTCGTTTGGGTGAAGTCGCCTACGCGACCGGCAATTTCGATGATGCCGTTGCTCAGTATGCGGCGGTCATTAAGACGTGGCCTCAGGGCATGTTTGCGGCTCCTGCCCAATACGGGCTGAGCTGGTGTCAGTTCAAGAAAGGTGATTTTGCTGCCGCGGTGGATGCTGTGGGACTGCTTGAGAAAAGCTACTCAGGAACGGAGCAGGCTCGCAAAGGGTTGTACGTCCGTGCGATGGCAGAGTTCCAGCAGCAGCAGTACGAAGCCGCTGAAAAGGATGTGGTGCAGTACTTGAAATCATCGCCCTCTGCGATGGAGACGCTGGATGCTCAATATTTGCAGGGCTTATCGCTGGCTGGCCAACAGAAATTTGACGAGGCCTCCAAAGTTTACTCCGCCATCCTGAAGGCTGATGCGAAGTATGCAGATGCTGACAAGGTTCTCTATGAGTTGGGCTGGGCTCATTTCGAATTGGGGCAGCAACCGGAATCGATCGCGGCGTTCCAGCGACTGGGGCAGGAGTACCCAGAAAGTCCGCTTGCGGTTGAGAGTCTGTTTCGGGTCGGAGAATCGCTGTATGAGACAGAGAAGTATGCGGAAGCGGCGAAAGCTTATCAGAGCACCGTTGCCAAAGCGGGAGAAGGTGAGCTGGCAGAGAAGGCCGCTCATAAACTTGCGTGGAGCTACTTCAAACAGGACCTGCTTAAGGAGGCGGCCGACGGATTCAACACTCAGCTGAAGCAATTTCCCAGGGGATCCCTTGCCGGAGATGCAGAGTTCCTGCTGGCCGAATGTGATTATCGCCAAAAGCAGTGGAAGCCTGCACTTGATCACTATGCGCCGGTGATTGCGGCCAATCATCCGGCATACGCGGCCCTGGCGATTTTCCGATGCGGTGAGTGTGCTGCCGCTTTGGAGCAATGGTCCGACAGTCTGAAGTATCACCAGAGAGTTCTGAAAGAATATCCGGACTTTGAGCTCAAGGCGGAGGCTCGATATGGCACAGGCTGGGCGTTGCAGCAACAGGACAAGATTGAAGAAGCAATTCAGGCGTACGAGAAAGTGACCGAGGAGACCGATACGGAAACCGCCGCGAAGGCTCGCTTTATGATTGGTGAGTGTTTCTTTGCTCAGAAGAATCACAAAGAAGCCACGAAGCATTTTCTAAAGACGGCGTTTGCGTATCGTCATCCGGAGTGGTCCGCGATGGCCTTGTTCGAGGCAGCTCGATGTTTTGAGGTGTTGAAAGATGTCGATCAGGCAAAGAATTGCTATCAGCAGCTGATCGATGGCTATCCTCAACACGCAAAAGTCGAAGACGCGAAGAAGCGGCTTAAAGAACTTTAAGCTGCGGGTTGATCGGGGACGATTTCGAATGCGCTGATGACTTCTGAGGGGACTCGACAGGGCTGCAGTGTTGAGAACTTGACAAAGGCCCAATTCGTATGCGCGATCGCCAACTGCTTGCCATCGCCGGGCCGCAGGATCTCGTAGCGGCGCATGGAGGTGACTCGCTTCATATCCGCAACCCAGGTCCTGATGACGATCAGGTCTCCGGGGAAGGCGGGCACCAGGTATTCGATGTAATGCGATCGGACAACCCAGCCCTGGCCGAGTTCATGATAGGCCTTCGCAGGCCATCCCTGAGCCGCTGAATGAGCGATTGCGGCGTTCTGAAGCCAGCGAACGTATTCGATATTGTTGACGTGACCAACTCCGTCGATTTCGTCAGCTGTTACCTGATGGTGGTATTCAAAAACGGCAGGCATAGTGGGGGCACAGCAATTGAAGAAAGGGAATACTCGATCGGAACGTTCGTCGGTTGCAGTGATGTGTGGGCAAGGATAGCAGACCACGTCAGTTTCCACAGCCGATTGTTCCGGGCATGGTGCAACACCCTGTGGTCGGCTGGCAATGGTTTCTGCCCAGGTAGATTTGGGAAAGCGTGCTGCCATCATCATAGGAAGACATTTCGGTCGTCTCTATAATGAGCCTCGCGATCGCTCGGTGGGCCGCCTCGGAGCGATCCGCAGCTTATTGACTCAATTATCATGTCGAGTTGGCGACTAAAGTCATTGCAGGCACCGGCGGTTATCTGAATCAAAACTGGCTGTCAAAAAGGGGGGCACTTCATCATGGCTCGTTTTGCTGTCATTCTACCGGCTGCTGGCAAGAGCACTCGAATGTCCGGCTTTCAGCGAAAGAAGCCTTTTGTGGAGCTCAAGGGACGACCAGTCTGGGTACGAACGGCTGAGCATTTCCAGGGTCGGTCGGATGTTTGTCAAACCATTTTGGTGGTGTCACCCGATGATATGGACTGGTTTCGAGAGACATTTAAGCCCAATCTTGCATTCATGGATATCAAGGTCGTGGCCGGCGGAGCTTCGCGCGCGGAGAGTGTTCGCAACGGGATTTCAGCTATCACGGAACCCGCCGAATATATCGCTGTTCATGATGCAGCCCGCCCCCTTTTGACCCCTAAGTGGATCGATCAGATATTCGCCGCCGCACAAGTTCATAAGGCCGTGATTCCCGGAGTGAGAATCAGCAGCACAGTCAAGAAGATCGACGAGCAGGGAAAAATCGTAAACACTGTCGACCGCACGAATCTCGTACAGGCTCAGACTCCGCAGGTATTCGAACGTGGCCTCCTGGAGAAGGCGTTTGCTGTGTGCCGCACCTTGTCGTCTGTCACCGATGAAGCGTCATTGGTCGAACAGATGAGTCATCCGGTTCACGTTATTGATGGGTGGGAAATGAATATCAAGATCACCACCAACGATGATTTCCGGATGGCCGAGCTCTACGTGAACTCACTTCCCAAATCGGGCGGAATTTCATCGTTACATCCATTTGCGGATGAGATGTTTCAATAGACGAAACGGTGCTTGAGGTTCGGTTGTTGTCGCCCCGGGGCCGGCGAACCGCCGCCCAGCGATGGGGCAATTTCCAGCAGTCCGTGACCAAATACCACGCAGCGGATTCCAGTCTGTGTTTGTCAGGGGGACATCGTTTTCGGCGGATATCAGGCCTGAGAAACGTTCACCGCGTTATTTCCGGACATTTCTGGGGCCGCGGAGGACTTCAGTGATTGAAAATTCCGCAACAATGCTTAAAAAAAGAGGAATTCTCGTCTTAACCAAATTTTCACGCTTAATAATAGAGCGCGCGGGCCTACTGAGGCAGACTCGGCATGCGAATTGCCACAGGGCCGCTGGAGACATGGTTTGGGGAGGGAGTTCAACGACGGATTGCATCGAATGCACTTGGGTAGAGTCCTGCGATGCTTCCGAGTAAACACCCTTGCCGGCCTGTAGGTGTTGCTGAGGTTTTCTTTTTTCGTGTTGATTTTTGTTTTACGGAGGCCGGATTCATGAAAAAACTTTTGAAGCCAGTGGTGCGAAGTCGCGTTGATCGGGGATTTACCCTGATTGAGTTGCTTGTGGTTATCGCAATTATTGCGATCCTGATTGCTCTTCTGCTACCTGCCGTGCAGCAAGCCCGAGAAGCGGCTCGAAGAACGCAATGCAAGAACAACCTTAAGCAGATCGGTTTGGCACTGCATAACTTTCATGATGTCTACAACCGGTTCCCGCCGTCCAACATTATGGAGTGGCATACGGAATTGGGACGAGACGGGATTGGTGGAGCGACGCCGACTGCTGGCTACCCTGACTACACGAACTCTCCCAACATCGGAATGCTGCCTCAGATCCTGCCACAGATTGAGCAGGCCAATCTGTATCAGCAGATGACGACGACAAAGGGTTTCGATGATCATTACATGACGGCTGGTGTTGTGGGTTCATTCAAGTCGCCCGGGTCAGGTTGGTTCAGTAACGCAGCAACATTCACGTTAGCTCAAACCAAGATGCCAATGTTTGAGTGTCCTTCGGATCCACAGCTGGGGAGAGACTTTGTACTTTGGCAGCGGAACATTGCCTGCAGCAATGGATTCGTCTGGTACGGAGCGAACTCGACTGCTGACGATAATCTAAAGCAGACAAGCTACGTGGGTGTGGGAGGGATCCTGGGATCTGGTGCCTGCAATGTGCAGTGGGACCTGAACAACGACGGCGTCGTTGACGTGCCCAACACACGCGACTGGCGCGGACTGTTCTCCGGTTCAAGACTGAAGCTGGGCTTCCGTGATATTACTCGTGGAAGCAGCAACGTGCTCGTTGTTGGTGAAGCCACTGGTGGGAAGGACCTGAACTTTTCGTGGATGGGCGCCAGCTTTATTCCAGCGTACTGGACCAAGGTCGCGGGTGATCCCTGCAATCCGAACCCGTTCAACCAGGGCGTGAGCGGCGGTGGGTATGGTTTCAGCAGTTACCACACCGGCGGATATCAGTTCCTGCTGGGGGATGGCGCAGTTAAGTTTATCTCCGAGAACTTGGACAAGAACACGTACTACGCGATCAGTGCGATCTCGAATAGCTTTGTGAATGGTGAGTTCTGATCAAAGTCACAGCTCGGCTCTAACAGCCGAAAATTGAAGGGGTATGGCGAATGCGAAAATTCATGTTGGCGTACGTGTTATTTGTCGCAGCCCTTGTGGGCTGTGGCGGCGGAGGAGGAGATCCTGTTCCGCCTGCCAATCCGGATCCACCACCTGGAATCGAGGGTCTGAAGGGAGCTTCTTCAGGGGCAGACGATGGTAGCGCTCGACAGAAAATCGCCGAGTAACAATTTGCGAAACAGGCCGACTCAATAGCGGCCTGTGGCAAATTGACGATTGATGGACGACATCTGAAAGCACCGCATCAGACGACAATTTCGTTCTGATGCGGTGTTTTTTCGTACAGCGAAAAGTGTTACAACTCTTTCGCGACCACCACAATATGCTGACCTTTAGGCACTGGAGCCACCCAGGCCTGTGCAAGTACAACCCCATCAAGAGCAGCCACACACGGCCATGGATCGAGGTCGATTCGATCAAAGTCATGCAGGTAGCCGACGGTCTGGCCCTTCTTTACCGGTGTACCGCATTCGACAATCGGTTCATAGTGTCCAGCAAAGGGAGCAGGAATGAAGCATTCTCGCGAGACCATCTCCAGCTTCCGCTGTGTCCCCGCTTTGTGGTATGCAATCGGTTCGATTTTTCCATGCATCAATCCATTATTGATTAAGGCAGCCAGAACGCCTTGACGTCCATAACGCACGCCTTCAGGATTGACAGAACGTCCCCAGCCGAGTTCAGTACCGACAGTAATCTTGCCGAGCCGTTCCGCCTCTGATGGCAGCAATCCGGGAGTTACGTTCTGATAAACCATCAGAGCGGGCGTACCAAACCAGCGAGCTGTCGTTTCGATCTTTGCTGCCAGCTCGGGATCATCAACCGGATGGAAATTCGCGCAGATGGCGAACCGAGCGACATCACCGCCTGAATGAAGATCCAGCACAATGTGAACTCGCGGCCAGATATACTGACGCACGAACGCGGCGATACGATGAGTAATTCCGGCGAGTGCCGGGGTCACGCCAGCACCATCCACGAAGGCTCGATTCAGGTTTACGCCATCGTCCAGTTTGCTTTCGCGCGTCCCAGCGAGGAAAGCGGCAGGATTCAGAACCGGGATCAGAATAATTCGGCCGCGAACATCCTCCATACGGATATCGCGCACCAGATGCTTCAGGACGCAGGGGCCTTCGTATTCATTGCCGTGATTTGAGCCAAAGGAGACCAGACCTTCTCCGTCTTTGGCTTCGGGACCGACAAACACCGTGAGCGGCATCAGGTGATCGCCCCAGATGCTGTCATGCTCAAGAGCCACCCAGTAATCTCGGCGGCCAAGGGAATCAAGGTCAAGCTTTTCAGGACGGACAATTACACGGTTCATTGAGGCACTCACTGGAAGAATGTTGCAAAGCGGCAAGTAGTGTTGAGGCAGGGAAAGTCTCAGCCGTTGGCTTTGACCGGGGGAATGTATCGATTGGCAAGTTCCGCATAATCTTCTCTGACCGGACTGAAAACGTCCAGCACGACCGCTGGACCATTCACAGCCACAGCACGATGCGGCACGTTCGGCGGAATAATGAACAGCGAGCCTGCTTCACAGATTCGTGTTTCCTCGCCAATCGTCAGCTGGACCTGACCTTTAATCAGCATTCCGGCCTGTTCATGA
Source organism: Planctomycetaceae bacterium (assembly GCA_044378235.1). Classification (GTDB taxonomy): domain Bacteria; phylum Planctomycetota; class Planctomycetia; order Planctomycetales; family Planctomycetaceae; genus SXXK01. The sequence goes on along the minus strand of JBILXT010000064.1, from coordinate 4,689 downwards.
GGATGATGGTGTAACGGCACTTCGGCTCCATCTTCCATTTCAAGATACGAAAGCATCACATTCTGCCCATGAGGCGTTCGCATGCGGCAGCCCGGGACTGGTTCGATGGCCGGAATTTGTGAAAGATCAACAAAAGGCATGATGGCTCTCAGTCTCGGAGTTTGTGACCGGTCAACTTAAGGAAGAGACGTTCCAGGTTTGGTTCGTGAGTTCTGATGGAACGCACGCCGATTGAATGTTGCCCGAGTGTGGTCAGAATCGACGTGACTTCATGATTCAGCGCGGCTTCTGTATTCACATCGGACGTGCTGATGCGAACAACTGTCTCATCACCATCGCGATCAATCGTCGCCGTTGACCCCAGCGAGAGCGTTGGCGGAAGTGAAGCATTTCCGATTCGTAATTCGATCTCAAAGGGAATCTCTTTCAGCAATTCCGGGATTGTATCACAGGCCAGCATTTTACCATGATCCACGATGGCGGCCCGCGAACAGATGGCCTGCACTTCTTCCATGTAATGACTGGCATAAATCACGGCCGTCCCGCTCTTCTGCAGGCTGCGGATGCATTCAATCAGATGTGCGCGGCTTTGAGGATCCACGCCGACGGTGGGCTCATCAAGAATCAGCAGCACCGGATCATGCATCACAGCGGCTGCAAAATTGAGACGACGTTTCATGCCACCAGAGAACGTTTCGGCCAGGTCATCTGCTCGAGCGGAGAGGCCAACCTGTTCCAGAACCCGTTCGACTTTCTGTTTTCGCTGCTGGCCGTTCAGCTGATACAAGCTGGAAAAGAACAGCAGGTTCTCTCGAGCCGTCAGGTCAGGATAAATCGCCAGATCCTGTGGCACCACGCCCAGCCGCTGTCGACTCTGAGGAATCCTGCGGTCAAGGGCTTTTCCTTCCAGTCGGACTTCACCGGAATCTGGTTCCAGCAAGCCACAAATCATCATCATTGTCGTAGACTTGCCTGCACCATTCGGCCCCAGCAGCCCAAACGCCTCGCCGGCACTCACCGAAAAACTGAGTCCATCGACTGCTTTCAGGCTGCCGTAGGTCTTGAATAAATTGTCAACTTCTAGCAATGGCGACATACAGAGAAATGTGCCCTGATTTGCAGGCCTTTTGGACGGAATCGAATACGCGAGGTCCACAATTCGAGTTTGCCAACATCAATCGAACAGGGCAAATCCGGAGGCGTGCCGCCTGCGTCAACGAATGTCAACCATGAACAGTCTACTGCGGGGAGTATGGCTGAACGTTCCTGCTGGTCAAGGCGCGCGAGGTTTCGTGGCGGAAACCGGAGCGGGCCTGAACCCCACAGTGGGCTCAAGGGAGGGAAAGCCGTCAGTCCTGGCCTATTGGCTTTCGAACTCAGGACTTCTCCATTTGCGCCGATGCCTGACGAGAATCCATGTGCTGATCGGGACGGCGTAGAGCCATGAAATGAGACAATACGCAATACTTAGACCATACGGCCCTGACGTGGAGCCAAAATGCCAGATTGCCGAAGCGACGAGGCAACTTGCAAAGACGCTGATGAGCAAAAACGGATCAGTTTTAAAGAGGCGAACATAACTTTGTTCTGCCATTGCCAGAGTCCACCCTATCATGCCCAATGCAAAAAACAGTATTGCAGAGTCGGAAATGAATCGGCTCGCCAGATTGACTCCGGCCTGCTTCGACAGCGAAACGGCCGCAAAGAAGGCGACCATTCCTCCCAAAAAAACGGCGATCGAAAGAAACGAGGCGCGAAACACTTCCCGTTCAAACTGCTGATGCTTTTTTGCCGCCAGCAGAGTACCAAAACGCGGAAGTCTGGTTTGCAGCCATGCAAAGCTGGCCGCTTGAACGGTGGTCAGGAGTTGCCAGGTCAGGCCGATTTGGCCAGCGGCAATCTCCCCGTGGAAACGAAATGTCACTGGAACAATGAACCACGTTGCGAAGTAGCTGCACACGGACTGAATCGCGAGACGCCACTGCAGGGGCCAAATCTCTTTTCGCCAGTTCAGATGGTTTCTGTTGGGGGTCGACGTCAGCTGAAAAAGCATCGCTCCATACTCACCGTAGACAATTCTCAGCTCCCATATCAATCGCACGAGATTTGAAACGACAAGTGTCCAGAGCCCTAGTCCCGATGCGATGCTGACCCAGACAAGAATACTCCCGATGATACTTTGCAGGAATCGCATTCTGTTGACTGAAACAACCTGATTGCAGCCCTCGAGCACCGCTATACGAGGCACCAGCAGCAGAGATGTTGCGTTCAGGGCCACACAGAGAATCCACGGCAACAACCAGTCCTGCTGCAGAAGAGCAAAACCATACGGCTGACCGTCTGACAAAACGTAAACACCGATCGGTGTCGTCAGTATCAGAAACGCAGCGGCACAGCAGGAGTACCACCAGCATCCGAAGCGATGAATCTCTGCGAGACGACTTTTCGATTCGACCGAACCATTGACTTGCCCGTCTTCATGCAGCAGATGAGCCCACTCATGACTGGCCAGCAGGACCAGAATTCCACTCAGACCCAGATCCAGAAAGTTCTGAATCGCCAGCAGGCTGACGATCGTGTAATACAGTCCCTGCCGCTCGCCGCTAAAAAACTGCGTCATCAAAGCAACCGTGAAGGTTGCCGCGACGAGCTGCCAGAGCCGTGCACCCACAGAGAACGTTACCGCCGCATCCAGTCCGACCGAATAGGAAAGATTCCGGACCGTGCATGCTATGTGTTTTCGAAGCTCCAATTTGGACCTTAATTCAGAGGGTTGGCAACTGATGCTTGTTCATCAATCGTTAGCTGGCTTACAACGATTTTCAGAAGAATCAGGGGAGAAAGGGAGAAATTCGTCTGGTCGCAGTTATCCAGGAATACCATCTCAATAGATACACTATCGGCGAAATGACGCCGTGTGGGGCTGAAAGCGACTGCAAGCCCCCCACGGACTCCCAGGTTTTCTCAGGTAATACATGACTAAATAACATCGTGAGAGTTTCCGTCCATTCTGTGTTCAATTATGCGCGCTTTCGCGGCGGGGTTGATTGCGATGATAGCAATGGCTGGCCAAATCGTCTGCGGGACTTTCTTTCTCGTGGCAGTTCGAAATCTGTACGACCAGCACCATATGATCTCGCTTCGAAACTTATCCCTCTGATCCTATCGATGAAGATGCGTGTTTCCGCAACTAAAATCTGATGCGAATCTTCGAAAACGCAGCATATTTAGGGTTCTTCGAGCTGATCGCGTTGGAGCGTCTCCGGGAAGTTGCTTTTCTTCATGGATCACCCGCCATGCCAACTCCATCGGACTTCTAGAACAAAGGCCTCGAACTTCGGCTCTACTGGCTCGCTCATCCACGAGCCTTCTCCGCTCCACCCCAATCCGCAAAAACACGCTCTCACTCTGACCGTCGCGAAGTCAACGCCTTATTGGTTCGTCATACCTGACGATCGGAGTTCGGCGCATATGAACGTTGGATGCGAACGCGACATGCTCACCTATGCGTTCCTTTTGTGGACGGTCGATTGATCATCAGGAGTGTTTCTCGAAGGCGTAAACGTCCTGATGGTTGTCCCAGCCTTGTTCCATAAACATCACTTCCTTCCATGTCCCTGCGTGACTTGCTAACTCACGCATCCGCTGATGCCCTACGGCTGAAATCCCATACCCCGACTGATTCGGGTAATCTGCGTATCCATAACCACTTGACTGAAAGTCATGAATGACTTTGGCCTGCGCAGTTTCCGATAGCCCGTAAGTCTGTTTCCTGGTTTGCATGAGGTCTATTGAATGGTTGCCGTGAGTCGTAACGATGCAGATACCTGAGGCAGACAAATGATCATGGAAGAACTTAAGAAGAGCACCTGCCTGAGCATCATCAACGTGTGTCAATAGGGAGCCGCACCAAATGAGGTCGAAGCGATGTTGTGGCAGAGACAACTCGGTAAGGTTCTTTGGGGACAAGACAGTGTTTGCTGAAAAACTCTGGCGACAAAAATCCAGCGCCTGACAATCGATCTCCGCCGCGGTGATTTCGGAATTGGGGAACGCAGTTCGTAAGAACCTCAAGACACGCCCATATCCACACGGGAGATCGAGAATCGTGCTCACTGCGAATTCTCTGTTAGTCGAGCGAATGGCTTGTTCGATGCACCGATATGCGGAAAGACCGACAGAGAGGTAGTGGAAAGCGTTGCCGCGTTGGCACATGCCATCAGCGATGTGCACGCGGAGAGAAACGTTGCGCAAGAGAATCTTGTGACCCTCTGCAAGCTCCGTCGAGGAAACAAGCTGCGCTTGCGCACGCTGGAATTCACGATTTGTCAGTATTTGCTGATACCATTGTCTAAGTGAACGATATGCGCTTTTCAAGATTCTCTTCATCCTGAACCCTCTGCAATCAACCGAGCGTAAATTCACCGGGCTGCGGTGAGTGACTTAATAAAGCGTAAAAAAACGCACCGGCGCGGTTCGGGTGCATTTTATCGGTACGCCTGTCATCGCGTATAGCTAATCGGGTGTAAGTCCCCTGTACGACAACGATAATTTTAAGGTCGGCAGCATACCAACTGTGACTCCCGTCGAACAAGTACGAGACGAGGGCAGCGGCGGTGAGGTAACGAACCGTGGGGAGAAGTCTGCAAATGCGTCCGTGAGCTGACAAAGAATCGTCGTCAGCCGCAT
>JBILXT010000063.1:0-25051 GCA_044378235.1 Planctomycetaceae bacterium | reverse complement strand
GGAAGTACGTTGACGTCAAAGCAAACAGAACAAGCCGGTCCACACGGAGATCTCAACGGAGCCTGCGAGCGTTTCCGGACTCCCAAACTGGATCTAAGCATCACCGTCAGGGGCCGCGCAAGGCGAGCCCCTTTCAGTGAATGTGGATTCCCGAAGGGGATTCGGAAACAGATTACTTCAGTCGAGCCGCAATGAACTTGCAGATCATGTCGACCGTAAAGAGATCAGAGATCTTTGAAACGGCTGGATCTTTCGCAAAGCTGTCGATGTCTGCATGAGGCATCTTTGTTCGCAGCTGAGCAATCCCGTCGGTGGTGACTTTCCCGTCAGCGACGAAGCCGGAATCCGAAGTGGCGAGATTTTCGGGGAACAGTTCGCCGCGAGGAATCTTGATGTCAAAGTTCTTCTCGAGACGGAACACAATGTCGAGGAAGTCGATCGACTCTGCGCCAAGGTCGCCAATCAAAGTTGCTTTCGGCGTGACTTCGTCGTCATCTACACCCAAAGCATCGACCAGCGTGTCACGGACTTTTTCGTAAATCTCATCAGCAGACGGCATTGAAGAATTTCTCCTGATTCGGCTTCCACCAGGGAGCCAAAACGGCGATCACCAGAATCCCAGCAGGATGCTTCGGACTGGTGACCTGTCCCAAAGCAACACCCATTTGAACACAAGTTTTAGTTCTATTTCTGCAAACCCAGTTTTCACAGAAATAGTCATCCACGAAATCCGGGCCAACCGACGTCCCGGTCGGTGGCTCAGACAATTCAGGAACCACGTATTGTTGCGAGAACCTCGCAGAAGTTCCAGACGTCGTTGTTTTGAAAGCCCCAGACCCCCAAAAAAACGACGTTACAAAGGTTACAGTCCTCCTAAAGTCAGTCCACCATCGACTTTAAGGATCTGGCCAGTCACATAGGAAGACTCATCGGCTGCGAAGAAAAGTACCGCATTTGAGATATCTTCGGGTCGACCGAGCCGCCTTACGGGGATCTTCTTCTTGATTTCATCACCCGCAAGGTTCACAACAGCAACCGTCATATCGGTCTCAATAAAGCCGGGAGCTACGGCATTAGCGGTCACCCCACGGCGAGCCAGTTCCGTCGCAACGCAACGTGTGAATCCTTCAACTCCGCCCTTGCTGGCCGCGTAGTTGGCCTGGCCGGGATTGGAGACATCTGCGGCGACGCTGGACATATTAATAATGCGTCCGTATCGCTGAGACATCATCTGCATCGTCGCAGCCTGACAGAAATTAAATACGCTGGTCAGGTTCGTATCAATGACGTCCTGCCACTGTGTGGAATCCATCTTCGCCAGCAACGTGTCGCGAATGATCCCGGCGTTGTTGACGAGGATTTCCAGTTTGCCCCACTTTGCAACGACGTCAGCCACGACCTGGTCGGCTGCCGGCTTCGATCGAACATCAGCCTGAATCGCCCACGCTTCGTGGCCTTCGGCTGCCAGAGCTTTCACGACTTCTTCCGCAGCGGCTGCGTTGGAGTTGTAAACAAAAGCAACCTTTGCTCCGTTGCGAGCCAATGCTTCAACGATGGCACGGCCAATACCGCGGCTTCCTCCAGTCACTAAAGCCACGCGATCCTTAACGGTCATGGGAACTACCTTTATGAACGAAAATACAGACAGGGAATTTGATTGTTACAGCGCTTGCTACACAGTGAAAAAGCGCATCGAAGAATTTTCTGCGTCGGGCGATCAGGGCTGCACGGAGTAAATCTGCTGATACAAGTCTTTCATGGATGCGATAAGACGAGCGTCGTTTTCCGCGAGCGATGGATTGAGGTCCGCAAGATTCTGACGAGTCAGCAGAAGGCGAGCGCTCACTGCGGACTGACCATTGACAGTACCAGACGCCATGAACTCCGCAGTACCAGTGTCCACTGATCGCAGAGTTGCTGTGACTTCCAGAGTCTGGCCCGGCTTGAGGAAGTTGTTGAACTTGACCGCCCGGGCCTGCTTGAGCAGCAGTGTGCTGTATTGAAAGTTATCAGTGACGCGCGACAGCCACGCACAGGACTGCACAAGGCACTCGACCATCATCACGCCCGGCAACACCGAGAACCCTGGGAAATGATCCTGCAGGTATTCCTCTGCCAGTGACACGTTCTTAATTGTCTGAATGCTTTCTCCCGGAACGAGAGAGTTGATGCGGTCAACGAGACAGAACTTCATCGGACGGGGTGCTCAGTAATTTCTGTGGGAATTCAGCATTCGGCCTGATTTGGGGGCGACCGAAACCTCGCACAGTCTAAGGAATGGGAGCGGGTCTTCCAAAACCCAGGCCACGCGGGATGGAAGATTTGGGGAAAAAGCAAGTCCGAGAATAAACGCAAAGATCTTGTCCACTCATATTGCCTGACTGGACTCTTTGAATGATCCACTTAGGATTTCCCCATCGGAAAACTTTATGGAAATCTCCTGAATCGTACGGTTCAGTTAGGATTTCCCCTCTGATGGGAGCTAAGAATCCCACTAATGACCTATTCGCGCCAGTTGTCACAAGGTGCCCGCTATTCGCAAACTGTTTATTTTTTACAGTTTTTGTTTCCGAATCTGAACGCGGTATGCTAACTTGAGCGCAGAATAGGTTGATTCGGTTGACTGGGTGGTCAATGCCGGCGGCGTACAAGACCCATCAAAAGAGGGTTTCCCCTCATCCGAATCCGCAAGAGAACAAGAATCTGGCTGGGTGTCCAGGTGCTTTAAATTGGTGTTATCGTTTCAGAACTTTGGGAGGAGTTACAGAGCATGCGTTTGATTCTTTCATTGGCACTTGCTGTTTCTATGACAGCATCTGCTCAGGCGGGTGGTTGCTTCGGCAAGAAGGCCAGCCGTTGTTGTTCAGCACCTTGTGCAACAAGCTGCAGCCCATGTGGCGCAAGCGCTTGTGGCTCAAGCTGCGGTGATTCAGGTTGCGGCGCTCCAGCAGCGTGCGGAACATGGGAAGAGGTTCAGAAGACTGTTCTGGTTCCAACCACTGTTACAGAAACCCGCAAGGTTACTGTGATGGTTCCAGTGACTCAGGAACACGTTGGCACTCGCGATGTCTGCAAGACAGAGTGGGTTGACGAAGTTCAGAAGTACACCGTTATGGTTCCAGAAACGGTTGAGCACGTTGGCACTCGCAATGTCTGCAAGACAGAGTGGGTTGACGAAGTGAAGAAGTACACTGTGATGGTTCCAGAGACTGTTGAACACGTCGGTACTCGCAACGTCTGCAAGACAGAGTGGGTTGACCAGGTTCAGAAGTACACTGTACTCGTCCCAGAAACTGTTGAGCATGTTGGCACACGCAACGTTTGCAAGACAGAGTGGGCAGAAGAAGTCCAGAAGTACACTGTTCTGGTTCCAGAAACCGTTCAGCACGCTGGTACTCGCACTGTTTGCAAGACAGTTCCAGTCCAGAAGACTCGCAAGGTTTGCCAGGACCAGGGTCACTGGGAAGAGCGAGCTGTTGAGTCAGGCTGCAACAGCTGTGGCTCAGCCCCAGCTTGTGGCGGTTGTGCTTCTTCTTGCGGTGGTTGTGCTCAGGCTTCAAGCTGCTGCGGTGCAGTAGCTTCAGCTTGTGGCGGTTGCGGTGTAGCCAGCGCCTGCGGTGCTGTTGCTTCAAGCTGCGGCGGTTGCACAAAGACCGTTAAGGTTTGGGTTGCCAACATGGTTGAAACAGAAGTTGCTTACACCTGCTACGAACAGCAGAAGGTTGAAGAGCCTTACACGTACACAACAACTGTCTGCAAGCCAGTTGAAAAAGAACGTACTGTAAAGGTTTGCAAGCACGTAACTGTTCCAGAAGAGTACAAGTACACAACAACTGTCTGCAAGCCAGTTGAAAAGGAACGCACTGTAAAGGTCTGCAAGCAGATCACCGTTCCAGAAGAGTACAAGTACACAACAACTGTCTGCAAGCCAGTTGAAAAGGAATGCACTGTAAAGGTTTGCAAGCACGTAACTGTTCCAGAAGAGTACAAGTACACAACAACTGTCTGCAAGGCCGTTGAAAAGGAACGTACTGTAAAGGTTGCTAAGCACGTAACCGTTAAGGAAGAGTACAAGTACACGACAACCGTGTGCCAGCCACAGGAAAAGGAAGTACAGGTTCAGGTTTGCAAGATGGTTGAGCAGGTTGTAACCCACAAGGTTTACCACCCAGCAGCTCCAGCTTGCAGCAGCTGTGCTCCAGCACCAGCTTGCGGCGGTTGCGCTACAGCAGCTCCAGCTTGTGGTTCTTGCCACTAATTGACGAACACTTTCTTCGGCTTGTCCGTTGAAAGGTTTGCTCATAAAATTGACACACCCCGGGAGACTACTTCCGGGGTGTGTTTTTTTGCGCTGAGGAATTGCAGATCAGCCTCGAATCCATCAACGATGAACTTGTCATCATCCAGAGGAATCCTCACTCCGGTTCCGGGGCTGGCCGTAGTCAGCTGCGAATTCTTTCACGCTATCTGCGTCTCGCTGGCTTTCGAGTACGAATGTTCTCAAGTCGTCCGAAGCTGGATCGCTATCTGACAGACAAGCCAGTTGATCGCATCCTGCGATGCATCGTCGCGGCCGGTGGAGACGGAACGGTGGCCGATCTTGTCAATCGCCATCCTGGGGTTCCCATCGCAGTACTTCCTCTGGGAACCGAGAACCTGCTGGCCAAGTACCTGTCCATTCGCCGTTGTGGACGTCGGCTGGCAGAGATTATCCAGCGTGGCAAAGTCAGAATGTTCGACTCTGCGACTGTCAACGGTCGGCGCATACTGTTGATGGTGAGCGTCGGAGTCGATGCGGAGATTGTGGAGGCCGTCCATCAGTCGCGATCGGGACATATCCATCGGCTGAGTTATGTTCGCCATGTCCTTGGCGCGTTCCTGATGAATCTGCCGATCCCTTACCGAGTCATTTCAGGCGATGGATCTGTTGATCTGTCAGGTCGTCACATCATCGTGACAAATGTTCCTCGGTATGGATTTGACATCCCGTTTGCTCCGGAGGCTAAGCCGGACGACGGAGTTCTCGATGTCCGCGTTTTCCACGGGACAACTCGCTGGCAGGCGTTTTGGCATGTCGCCAGACTGCGGCTGGGGCTTCCCGTCACCGGTAATGAATTTACTCGCTTCTCGGCTTCGGCCGTGAGAATTGAATGTCTTGACGCAACGAGGCCTCGCACGTCACAGTGCGACGGCGACCCGGGCCCGGAACTGCCCTTGCAGATTGTGACGGATCACCATTCCCTGACACTGATTGTCCCATGAAACTTCGCAGTCTCCGACATCGGCTCGAATACACCGTCTTTCTGGCGCTGCTCTTTGTCGTGCGATGTTTGCCGGTGCGTGCAACCGTGGCGATGGCCAATGGTCTCGCATGGTTCATCCATTCCGTGCTGCCAAAGAAGCTGACACGCTACCACGTTGCTCGAGAAAACCTGGCGATTGCTTTTGGTGATTCGCTAAGTGATGCAGATGCCGACCGAATCATTCTGAATATGTGGCGACATCTGTTTCGAATGGTTTGCGAAATCATCCAGTTGCCGCGCCGGTTTCGGCTTCGCTCCTGCTCGGATGTTCTGGATTTCGAACGGCGCGATGACTGCGTGCAAGCCATGTGTTCCGGACGCCCGGTGCTGTTTCTGGGGGGGCACTTTGGGAACTGGGAGATCTCCGTTAATACCTTTGGTCACTTCGGATTTCCCATGGGAGTCGTCGCGCGACCACTGGACAATCCGTATCTTCATGAGTGGTTCAAGGCGTTTCGTGAATCGACGGGCAACTCTTTGATCTCCAAGCAGGGGGCTGGTTCAGAACTCTCCGAGATCATGGAGAAGAACGGCATGGCTTCTTTGCTGTGCGATCAGGATGCCGGTGCCTCGGGTCTGTTTGTGGATTTCTTCGGCCGACCCGCATCCACCTTTAAATCCATTGCATTGCTGGCTCTTCAGTATAATGCTTTGATCGTGGTGGGTGGAGCCTGGAGACTGCCGGATGCCGCAAGCCGGGATTCTCACTGGGTGCGTTTTTGCCTGACGACTCAGGATATTATCGATCCTGCCGACTATCAGGGCAGCAGCGGCATCAACGAGTTGACTCAGCGATTCACGTCCGCATTGGAAGCTTTGATTCGAAAAGCTCCGGAACAATACTTCTGGGTTCATCGCCGCTGGAAGACGTCACCGGACTCCCGCCGAAAGCGACGCGCGGCTGCGGCATAGTTTTGTCGCCCCTGAAGTTCGCCGCATTGTTCTCAACGCTTGTCTTCCAACATCGATTTGAAATCAGATCGCGAGCGGTTGTGAGCAATAAACGGTCGTCCGGAAAATTCGCCGATGATGTGAACCCCCTTGACGTAGTGGCTTGATGGCATCAAGATTCCCTGCGATGGATAATCAATGGAGCAGGGACCGATTCGTTCCTGCGAGGCTTGATAAGTTTACTCATAGAAGACAAGGCTGATCACATGAGCGGACCGATTGTTCGGACCGGGACAACACCTGCATTCTGGAAGAACTGGGAGCAGGCGTTTGGCGGGAAAAAGGCTGAAGGAAGTGCAAAAAAGAAAGCCAGCGGTGGCGAAAAGAAGCCAGTAGTGGCAGCAAAGAAAGCGGCCAAAAAAGCTGGTAAGAAGGCTGCAGCGAAGAAGAAAAAGTGAGTCAGCTAAATACGGCTGAGGAACACTTGTGGCGACCACAGGCCGAGCATTCTCGTGTTGGCCTGTGGTCGGCTCTGTTTATCACCGGACTTTTTTCTGCCGTTTCTTTACTCAGCAGCCCGGTTCCCGGCGTCAACGAACCTCATTATCTCACGAAGGCCCGTGCGTTTGTGGAGCCTGCGTGGTGTTCGCGGGACTTCTTTCTCACGTCGGCAAACGCCCACTATTGCTTCTTCTGGCTCGTCGGCCAGTTAACTCGGTGGCTGTCGTTTGATCAGATCGCGATTGGTGGTCGGATAGTTTCAGCTCTGCTCCTTGCCATCGGCTGGACTGTCCTGGGGCGTGCAGTCCACCTTAGGGCGATTTACACCCTCCTGAGTGCTGCACTGTTCGCATCGCTGAGCTTGTTGGGGAGTTTTTCTGGCGAGTGGCTGCTGGGCGGATTTGAATCCAAAGTCCCTGCCTGGGGACTATGCCTGATTGCCGTGGGTCTCTGGATTAACGGTCGTGCTTCTGTGCGAGGCATGCTGCTGTCGGGATTCTTTTGTGGTCTGGCCTGTTCGCTGCATCCTGTGGTCGGTGGCTGGGTGGCCGCCTGCGTCTGCATGGCTTCGACATTGCTGCTTGTGACGAATTCGTTCACAAAGAACCTGAAGAACGGTTGCGAAGAACAAAGAACCTCATGGCCAGGGATCGCTGCGTTTTCCTCTTTGACAATTCTCTTTGCATTGCCCGGTCTGATTCCAGCGCTGTTACTGGTGCTCGATAAAAGTCTTCCTCAAAAAGATCGCGAGCTGGCTTCGTTTTATCAGGTATTCTGGCGATTAAAACATCATCTGGATCCCACCGAGATTCCAGGTTCACAATGGGTTTATCTTCTGGCCGTTGGCAGCGGCTTGTTGTTCGGGCTCATCTGCCTGAAGCGATCTTCGGGGGCCGTCATTCGCAATGATGGGCTGCGGCCGTTGCTGATATTTTTTTCCATGTCCGCGTTGATTGCTTTGGCTGGAGTCCTCATCGGCTGGCATACGGTGCGAGCACAGGAGATGGACGGCTGGGAATGGCGTGCTTCGCTCCTGAAGTTCTATCCTTTCCGCTGTTTCGACGCCCTGCTTCCAATTACGACGGCCATGGTTGTTGGGCGGCTGTTGCAGGATTTTGCTCAGTCTTCCCGCTCTCCCGTGACTGATCCCTCGCGATTGCTCGGCAGACGACTGGCAAGATCTTCCAGAATGCAACAGCTGGCCTTCAGCCTGATCCTGCTTCTTCCGCTATGGCAGTCATGGCGAAATCGTGAAATAGCGCCGGCGGGATATACGGTGGATCAATTCCAGGACTGGCGAATGGCATGTGACTGGTTACGTGAGAATACACCGAGCGATTCACTTGTTTTGACGCCGCGTGAATCGTCTGCTTTCAAATGGTATGCCGAGCGTGCTGAGTTTGTGTGCTACAAAGACTGCCCCCAGGATGCTGCCGGGATTCTGACGTGGAACCAGCGTCTGTGGATGTTGCATGACTGGACCCTGCGAAGTTCAGCGGACAACTTGTATGACCATCGTGATCTGCAGATTCTCCGAGAGAAAACCGATTGCGATTATATCGTCACCCGGATTCTGGGACCGTTTGAGATTAAGCCGTTATGGCAGGGCCAACAGTGGCAGATCTATCAAGTCCCGGCCGCGAATCGCCAATGACAAGCTGCAATCACAACCACCTCTTGAAAACGCCCAGCAGTTCTCGCGATCAGGTTTTTCTCATCGCAGCATGACGATCGTCCTGCTTTGCACTCCCGCTGCTTTTTAAACATGGAAGCGAGCGAAGGAGTTCGTTGCTAAACCCATTGGAAATTCAACGGGGCTCTGTTGAGTGGCTCGTGATTCTTGTTTCCAAACTCCGGCTTGAAAGAGCTGGGTGAGTTTCGTGTCGCTTGCCGTCCCACAGTTTACCGCCCAGCCAAAGAAGCGGGTTCCAGAATGCACGTGGCAACTCAAGAGTCAGCGCCTGTGGCCGGCTGGCAAGCGGGGGCGAATGGAAGTAAGAACGCCTCACACCGCAAAATCAATCAGTTCTTCCAGCCAGAGCAAGAGTTCGTCGTGCCCACACTCCAGAAGGCGACGTTTGGATTCGGCCCAGTTGGGAATCGATTTCAATACCAGTGGAAGATTTCTTGGAGTATGGCTGCGCAGGACTTCACGGGACTGGCGAATCACCAGGTCAACGAAATGCCGCAGGTCCTGCGCGACAACTGACTTCGCGTGACGCTCCATTTGACAGCAGATTGGATCCCACGGAAACCATGGCTGTTGATCACCAACCATAACATGTTGAAAATGCTGAAACGTGGAATTCTTCTGAAGGTCTCTCACAAAACTGGAAAGAGCCGGGTGCAAGAAATACCAGGCTGAAGACGGCAGATCGCTGCCCAGACTATTCATCAGATCATCGGGGCCGCGAAATTTCTGAACCAGCGTTTCCGAATCCTGTTGAACCGCAACAACGCCCAGAAGTCCGGCAAGGTACAGATCCTGAAACGGATGAAAGATCTCGGACGCCTCTTCGCCAAAGTCCTGAATCATTTCGCGAGTAATACCGTTGAATGCTGCACAGACAGCAATCGCATCATTTCGATCCAGGATGTTGGCGGGCAAGGCCGCCAGAAAACGCATACGGTTGTCCTGATCACCAAGGCAATCGAGGAATACTCGCATTTCTTCAAACACATTGGCGACCAGATGAGTCGAACTGGTGGCACGAACGATTTCACAATATCGGGGCTCTGAAAGTGTCGATCGCTGAGCTGATAACTCGGATGCGATCAGAACAAGATCACGAGGACGTCCAAAAGAATGACGACGCAGGAAGTGAAAACTGTCCTCAGGTGCTGAGCGACGATGGTGCTGCAGCACATTCATTCCGAGAAAGTCTTTGAAGCCACTACGGGACTCGTAACAACTTGTCAGCCGATCCATCAGCGTTTCCAGTTCATCATCGGAATACCTCAGGATCGTGGTCGCTCCAATCAGATTGGCTTTTATATCGGACTGATAATTTGCAAAAGCCTCCTGTCGAATCGACGCGTAAACTCGGATGTGACTGTTTGCACTCATGATTTCCCAGGCCGCTTCAATGAGTCCTGCCTGAATTGTGATCCACGCATCGCGGCTCAGCTGACGGACGGCCTGGTCAACCTTGTCGATAAAAAAGTACGTGGAGCTGTGAATGCGGCGAAGCTTTTGATCCAGAAACGTCTCGGTATCATCCAGGAGACCGTTGGCCTCACTGACCGTCAGGTTGGTCAGTTCCTTGAACACCACCGTCGGCTCAACTCGTGATCCTTTTAGCCAGCGACGGAATCGAGTCGGGAAGACCTGCAACTCCTCCTCTTCGTCAGCATCAATGCAGTTTGAATGATTAGAGATCGCGGAGACACGAAGAGCCATGCTCCAGAACCGTTTCGTGGTCGTCAGATCTGCCAGAGAGCTTTCGTAGCGAACCGACAATGATTTCAGTTCGCTCATGAAGTCCAGATAAGGACGCCCCTGCGGCACGAAACATATTGAGCTGTCCTGCTCTTCATTACCACGGGTCTGTGAAAGCAAATGGCGTTTGTAGCTCAGCAGCAGCGTTTTTCCCTGCCCCTTTGTGCCGGAGAGAAAGTGCTTGTGTCGGCGAGTCAGGAACTCATCAACTAGCGGATTTCGAAACACAACGTTTGGCAAATCCTGAACGTCAATCTGGATCGAATCTGTGGCCCATGTCTGGCGATGCAGCCCGGTCGATCGCGATACAGAGACCGAATTCGTTGCGGTGGAACTCTCTGTTCGCGGTACGGGCCGGGGCTGAATTCCATGAGCCTCCAGCCTTGCAAGAATGTCAGCAACCGTGTCCGCAGAAGCTTTCGAATCGATCTCCAGGGAGGCCGACGATCCCAGCAGCGGTCGCCATGCAGGCTGCCGAATTTCGAAATCTTCCCGTGAAATGCCCGTCAATAAGGGGATGACAACACGCCTGCGATCAATCGCTTCTGAAAGTTGTCGAGCAAAGTAATCAGAGTTCAACGATGCCGGTGAGATCAGCATGATCACAGCTCGTGATCGTTGTATCGCCTCCGTTGTCTGACGAACGAAGGAGACTCGCGGAATTGCGTTTCGCTGGTAATACCATGTCGCGAAACCGAGTCCTTCAAGCAGGTTCGCCATGAGACGAATCTGCAATGAGTTCTCCGCAACGTGGCAGAGACAAACATCAATCTGATCCTTCTGAGGGACCGTCACGATGCTCCCGGGATTGATGGATCCGTAGAGATCTCGGCTGAAAGCAGAAGCGAATTCCTGGCACGTGGGAAAACGTTGCGCTGGGTGTTTGGCAAGAGCCCGATGAACGGCCGCAGCGGCCTCAGCGGATAGTTCCGGACAGAAGTCGCGAAGTTGCTCGGGAGGTACTTCACGATGCATCCGCAACAGTTCGAGCGGATTTGTTGCAGTAAACGTACGCCGGCCTGACAGCATCTCATAGGCCAACAAACCCAGTGCGTACTGATCGGTACGGCCATCAATCACGGTACATGCGGCTTGTTCCGGGGAGGCGTATTGCGGGGTTCCTGAAAACGCTTCGTGTTGAAAGTCGTTCCGCAAGTCACGAGCAATTCCGAAGTCCAGAATCCTGGGCTGTCCGTCGCGAGCGAAGCAGATATTCTCGGGCTTCAAGTCGCGATGGACCACACCTTTGGCATGGGCGAGATCGAGCGATCTCGCGAGTTCCGTGATCATGGAGCACACTTCATTCGCAGGAAGTCTCTTACGCTGGCGCAGTACGTTCCGCAGAGTTTCTCCATCAACATATTCGAAAATGATGAAGCACTTGCCTGCATGAACTCCGAAGTCGTAGACCACCGCGATGCCACGATCGTTCAATGAGGCACCAAGTCTGGCTTCTCTGGCCAACGCGTCCTGGAACTCCTGTTTCTGGTTGGCGATCCGCACGGCGACGATCTTCATGGCGACTTTGCGATGCAGAAGCTGGTCCTGTGCCAGCATCACTCGTCCCATGCCGCCTCGTCCGATCATACCCGTCACGAGATATCGTTCGTGAATCAGGACACCGGGCTGAAAGTCCGGATCTGCTTCCGTACTTTCGTCTCCGGCATTCGGTACCGAAACGGCCCCAAACTGGTCTACTATGCAGAATGAACCAGCGAGATCGTTTGCATCCTCGGGAGTACCCCTGCGACCTGATTCGAGATTTGATGCAGTCTCAGCCGACAGCGCGAACCGTCCAAGATCAGTTGTCGCGAAGGGATCCGGCTCTTTCATGGTCACTGCATACGCCCTGTTTTTGTGTTAAGGCGCAATACTACTCGCTATCAAACATGGATACAAATTCGACCGTGGCAGAAGGAGTGTCGAGTGTCCAAGCCCGCGCTCCTTTGGTACGACAACGGTGTTGACCCATTTTATGCTTTGTCCAGATTCGCTTTGGGGGAATTGTAGTGGACGAGGCTACGAGTCCCGTTGGGCTTCGCGCGTGCGCCCGGGCGAGACCACCCGAGTGGCCAATCCCGGCCTGAACCGGCACCGGACGCTGCCTGTTCTCAGTCTCGTCGGGGCAACAGTCTGTGTGGAATCAACCACCCCGTTACAGTGTCATACGTCGCAAACGAACCCTTGATCAATGCATCGAGCACAACGAAGTACTGACCCTCTTTCAGGCAAATGGGTGTGGAGCCGTCCCATGGTTCCGTCCGATCCGGGCTCACCAGCAGCCAGCGATGATAGTGCCCGGCAAAGAACACTCGCTGTGGTTGAGCCGAGAAGATCTGCTGACGTCGTTCGGCCGTCTCCGGCATGCCGTCAAAGAACCAGAGATCTTCGAGCAAGTCCGGGTTCAGCCACGGCTCGATGTGAGCGAAGTAGCAGTCATCGATCACAATGCGAGATTGAAGCGAGGTCATATACCCGATCACGTCTTTGCCGTGGTTTACATACATTTCTTCCGTCGGATCCACGCACAGTCCGAAATCATGATTTCCCCAGACGCCGACAACGTTGGCGGCCGCGAGAAGTTCACAGGTCGGTTGAATTCGATGCCCCAGCTCGTAGGCGTCGCCAAGCATCACAATCTGATCGACACCTTCGGACTGAAGGTGCATCAGACACGCACGAAGATTGTCAACATGTTCATGAATATCAGAGATCAGTCCAAGCTTCATCGTGATACGTTTTCGTTAACGTCCATATTCTGATAATCCACGGTTCTGTGGGATAGCCCATGGGGGCCCCCGGAGTCAAGCACTCCGCGAGCGAAGACAGCACGGCTGCATGCTGACAGGAAAAACCGAAGTCTAGTTGGAGACGAATCCATCGGCAGGATGCTGATGATGTCAGAGGGGAATCCGAAAATGCAAAATTCTTTTGCTTGAGTTGTCTATTTCCGCATTTGCCATTCGACCATAGGACGAAACACCACGCTCCCTGCCTCATTTTGCAACTGAACCCTGAGGAGTATCGCGTATGCCAACAAACATTTTTGTCAACCTGCCAGTCAGCGACCTGAAGAGCTCGATGAGATTCTATGAATCGCTCGGCTACAAGCACAATCCTCAGTTCACTGACGACACCGCGGCCTGCATTGTGATCAGCGAGACGATCTACGTGATGCTACTCACGCACGACAAATTTCGCCAATTTACTCCGAAGCCAATTGCTGACACGACAAAAGTCACGGAAGTCTTGCTCTGCCTATCTTGCGACAGCCGCGAAGCGGTGAACGATATGGTCGCAAAAGCTCTCGCCGCGGGGGGCTCGAGGTCGCAGGATCCCCAGGACCACGGATTCATGTACCTGCATAGTTTTCAGGACCCGGACGGCCACATGTGGGAAGTCTTTTGTATGAACCAGGCAGATCAATAAAGTTGTGAGTAGAGGAGTACGAGAGATCGGCAGAACACAGTGGTTAAACGTGCCTTCGATGCAATGATGCAGATGACAAAGATCGATATCGCCGCGATTGAGGCCGCCGTTCGCGGTTGAGATCTCAGGTCCAATCATTCCGGAATTGGTTCCGCCGGTTTCTACTGATGCTCTTCCGTAATTCTGTTAGCAGCCTCATTCAGTGCCTGGTCCAGAGCTGGGCCGATCGCAGAGTTCCAGGGACTGACGCGAGTATTCAGCAGCGCGACGAGTGTTTTCCCATCGCTGCGTCGAATCATGATTGTCGCCGTTCCAGAGAGAGACCCCGTGTGCCAGTGATTGACCTTATCACCTTCAACAGGTCGGTTTTGCCATCCGAGTGAATAGAATGTCGGCAGCTCTTTCCCTTCTTTGTCATACCCCGCCAATCCTGGCGGACGCTGGTACATCAGGTCTATGGTGGCTTTCTTCACGATAGGACAGTGATCGGTGTTATCGAAGGCCGCTGCGAAGGTCGCAATGTCAGTGGCTGATGCGATCCACGCTCCGTGAGAATCCATCGCTTCCAGATTCCATCCGCCGTACTGCCATGGAACTTCCTGATCAAGATCATTCTGAAAGACGGACTTACCTGAGCCAGGCTGATAGTATCGCACTTCGTTGGCCGATCGGCCTTCCAGGCGTGAAGCTCCGATTTTCATGGTGGTGATTCCGATCGGAGCCAACACCTTCTCTTTGACATAGGCTTCGTAAGTTTGCCCCGTGAGTTTCTCGATGACACGGCCCAGCAGGCAGTAGCCGAAATTCGAATAGGTGTAACGCTCGCCGGGATCGAAGTCGAGCTTCTGTGACAGCATGGCTTTGATCACCGTGGCCTGATCTGCCGGCGCGGGAGTTTCCGATTCTTTTGCGAATCGAACGGATTGAAACATTGCGTCAAACGATTGATCGCGATCCCAACCGCTGCGATGTTCCAGCAAATGGCGAATCGTGATGTCTCGCAGGCGAGGATCGAACTTCTCTCCGGCAGCGGCGATGTCAGTTTCGTAATCCAGAATCTGAAAAATTTTGTCATCGAGTTTCAGCTTTTCCTGTTCAGCTAACTGCAGAATTGCAACAGCCGTGATCGGTTTGGAAATGCTGGCAATACGAAACAGGCTGGCCGTTGTGACGGGCTCCTTCGCGGCGATGTCGGAATAGCCGTAGCCTCGAGCGAATACAATCTTCCCCTTTTCGCCAATGGCCACCGCAGCACCGGGGACTCGATGTTCTTTCAGAAACTCACGCCATTCGATTTCAAATCCCGAAAAGCGTTCATTAGTTTCGCCGGTCGCGACATTGAAGGAAGCCGTTTCCAGCTTGTAACCCGGTCCGCGAAGAACTCGACCGGGACGAGCGTCCGTGACTTTCCCGTCCTGCAGTACCAGTTGACCGTTGACGATGACGTGCTTCATCCCCTCCGACAGAGCGTGAGGATTCACGAAGTCCGCTCGATCGGCGAGCTTTTCATAGTCAAAGACAATGACATCAGCCGCCAGACCAATCGCAATGCGTCCTCGATCATACGCAAGCACATTGTTGGCCGCGGCAGCACTGGCCTGTGCCACTGCACGCTCAAGCGAGATCGCTCCCAGATCCCGCACGTAGCGTGAAAGCAATCGCGGAAACGCGCCGAATGCGCGTGGATGCGAAGCAATCCGATCACCGCCAGCAGGTCCAACGTCGGTGCAGAAGGAAACGAACTCCTGTTGCATCGCCAGAATCTTGTTTGCATCCGACATGGTTTCCGGCAAAGCAAACGCACCGGAATGAACCAGATTGAAAAACGTATCCCACGGGTCTTCGTTCTTCGCTCTTGCTATGGCCTCCACCGTTTGCCCGTCGAGCCCTTCGTACAGCTTATTGTTAGTGCTCCCGACAACGATGCGATTCCAGTCCTTCCCTGCGTGCCGATACCAGTTTTCCCAGCCATCGGTTGATTCCATTTCCTCACGAATCTTTGCACGAAGATCAGTGTCGCCAAGACGATTTCTGAGCGTGTCATAACCTTCCGCGAAATGCCGAGGATGAATCAGTGCGGAGATTCCCAGTCCGTTGTTGACGTAGGGATAAACATCGGCCGTGACTTGCTGTCCTGTCGCTCTCGCCGCTTTGATTCGTGCGATGGCCTGAGGCATCTTGCCCCAGTTTTGTCGACCGGCTGTCTTCAGATGAAAGATATGCACGGGCGCCTTGCCTGTTGCGCCAATCTCCAGAGCTTCGTCAATCGCTTCCAGCAGTTTGTCGCCTTCATTGCGCATGTGAGTGTAGTAGCGACCGCCATGTTCTCCGGCGACCGCAACCAGGGCCGCGATCTCTTCTGTTTCGGCATACACGGCTGGAGGATAAATCAAAGCTGTGGATACACCGATGGCTCCGGCTTCCATAGCTTCACGAACCAGCGACTGCATGCGTTTGAGTTCTTCTTCGTTGGGACGACGTTCCTGATCACCCAGCACGATCTCGCGTACCCGAGTATGTCCGATCGTCTGGACCACGTTCACCGGAAGTCCATACGAATCAATGATGGCGAAATATTCGGCCATCGTCGTATAGCCTTTTCGACGTCCATCCGAATCGCTCAACGGTGCTGCAGAACCGCCTTCACCGGCATTGATGGTGGTAATTCCCTGAGTCAGCAGGTTGATCGCCGTCTTCGGATCGTCCAGCATTGGTGAGGCGGTCTGACCCATCATGTCGATGAAGCCCGGAGCGACGATCAATCCGGTGGCGTCAATTACGGTTTCAGCGTCATCGGCGGAAATACTTCCGATCCGTACGATGCGACCATCATCGATTCCAATATCTCCCCAATACCAGGGTGCTCCAGTGCCATCAACAACTCGACCGCCCCTGATCACGACGTCAAGTTTGTTGTCGTTCGCATCGGCGGTTGAGGAAAGAAAAAGTAAGACGCTGAAGACGAAAATGATTCTCAGATATCGCATTGAGGGGATCTCGTCACTGCGGGCCTGGTGTTAGTAAATTCGGGAGTTGATTGTTCCGCCGACCGAACATGGACACATCGCAATTCAGCGTTGAAATCGAAAGTGTAGTGTAGCGAAACGGGGATTCGTTTCCGTAAGGTCCGGACTATGTGTGGCCGGAGATAATCGTGCCATGATCCGAGAATTCCTTTTGTGCCGAAGGATGCCTTCTGGCGGTGCAGAAACCGGACAACATAGGCCTTACGCGAATTTCCGATATGATGGACTTTTGTGACACAGAACCTTCTCAGTTTTTCCGGTAGAAACCAGATGTTCAACACGAAATGCTCAGAATTCTTCCAAGGCATCGTCTGCGTCGTGGTCTGTTCGCTGAGTGGGTTTTCGTGTTCCGCCGTGGTTGCGGACGAGTCGTGCACAGTTCTGCAGCTCGATGCTGACTTCAAGTGGAAAGATTTGGCTCAACCGCCACGAAATCCCACACCGCATCTGTCGATGTCGCACATTGAGTATCTGCAGCATGATGCGGTTGAATGGCAGGTTTCACTGAAACCAGCAACTAATGGTCAAACGCAGAGAGTCGATGACATCCGATCGGCGGACTTCGAGCTTCCGTTTCGTGACACAGACCAACTGCAGCTGCACTGGAGCAAAGGGAGTCACTCACAGGCATCCGATTTTCAGCCTCGGGTTCAACTGCTATCGACGAACGACCCCATCGTTCTGGAATCGATCGGCGGACGATCTTCCGACGGCGTCATGCCATATTTTAATCTTTCCGCCAACGGTGGTGGCGTTGTTGTGGCCATTGGATGGTCGGGTGATTGGCGTATCCGATTCAGCCGCAACGATGCGGGACGTGTCCGAGTCACAGGAGGGCTAAAGCAATCCGCGATACTGGCGAATAATCAAGCCGCGTTGCGTTTGCCATCGATTCTGATCATGAGCTACCGTGGGGACTGGCTGGCGGGCCAGAATGATTTTCGCGATTTGATGCTGCATCACTTTACGCCAACGAATTATACTCCCATGGAGTTGATGCCTGTGGCCGCCAGCGTCCACGGGATGCTCGGATTCAATGACACCACGGAATCGAATCTGACTTCTCTGGCCCGGGACATTGCCTCACTCGACCTGCCTTTGGACAC
Organism: Planctomycetaceae bacterium; assembly: GCA_044378235.1. Classification (GTDB taxonomy): domain Bacteria; phylum Planctomycetota; class Planctomycetia; order Planctomycetales; family Planctomycetaceae; genus SXXK01. The sequence goes on along the minus strand of JBILXT010000063.1, from coordinate 7,356 downwards.
ATTCTGGCTTGATGCAGGCTGGAACAGCGGCGGCTTTCCTGCGGGACAGGGGAATCCGATTCCAGATCCAGTGCGATTCCCACTGGGACTGACTCCTGTGGGGCAAGCGGTTGCATCTCATCACCTGCGTTTTCTTGTTTGGTTTGAGCCGGAGAGAGTCATGCGGGGGACTCAGCTCTTCAGCCTGCATCAGTCCTGGCTGCTCAAACCAAGTCAGACAACCGAGGAGTTTCGCTACCTGGAGAAAGATGGCTTTCATTTGCTGGATCTTGGTAATTCGGAAGCCCGTACCTGGGCGACAACCAGTGTTTCGAAGCATATCGAGGAGACCGGTGTCGGCATCTATCGTCAGGACGCTAATCTGTCGCCGGGCTTTTTCTGGCATACCGATGTGGATGCTGAACACGCCGCTATGCGAGAGGTTCAATACGTCAACGGACTCTATCGATTCCTCGACGACCTCGTTCGGCGGCATCCCAAACTGATCATCGACAATTGTGCGGCAGGAGGACGTCGACTGGATTTTGAAATGATGCGCCGCAGCGTTGTGCTGTGGAGAAGTGACAGTTGCTGGGGCGATGCGACCTACCCTCGCAATGTTCAAAGCATGACGCATGGACTTTCGCTCTGGCTGCCGCTGCATGGGCTTGGCGCGGCGGCCGCCGATGAGACTGCATTGAAAAGCGGCATGGGAGCCTGCGCTTCGTTCGCGATCAACTATCGCGACCCACAAGCGGTAAGCAGTCTTCGGCGACATCTGGATCAGTATCTTCCGGTTCGCCATTTGTTTACCCAGGATTTCTATCCGCTGACTGCGTGGACCGATGATCCGAATGCATGGCTTGCATTCCAGTTTCATGATCCCAGCGACCAGACCGGTATCGTTCAGGCGTTTCGAAGTCCGGCGGCTGCCCCCGAACCGTTGCTGCTGAAACTACAAGGGCTGGATCTCCGAGAAGCGTATCTTGTGCGAGACTGGAGTAATCCCGAGCACCCGACGGAGATGCTTGGTGAAGACATCGCGAAAGTCGGTGTCGAACTGAAGAATTCCGGCGATCATGGAACGGTGGTTCTGCAGTATGCTCCGGTCCAAAGGCGTGCCCGTTAGCGGCTGGCTTTGGCTTGAAAGCGTGGATGCATCGACCGTTCGCCTGCGATGGTGAATTGTGCCAATGTTCATCAACGGATGGTCGAACTCGTCGTTGTCCGAAGTGAACTCACGGTTCCATCATTCTGCTTCCTATCGCCTGATCGATCTGATCCTTGTTTCTGGCTCCGATCAGGACTGAGGTGATGCCAGGTTGATTAAGAACCCATGATAACGCCAGTTGTACAGGCGACTTACCTGTTGTCCTGGATTCTGCTTCGAGCTTCTCCAGCACCTGATAACCGTGTTCTGTAAAGTAAATCCCCTGGTGCCCGGGGATCACGTCGAATCTAGTGCCGGATGGAATCGCCGCACCCCGGCGATATTTTCCCGTCAGGAATCCTGCCGCGAGAGGGCTGTAGCTGATTACTCCGATATTCTCAGCAGCACATAATGGCAATAAGTCGTTTTCGATCTCTCGCTGGACAAGGTTGTATGGCGGTTGCACGGAGACCAAACGACTGGACTCTGCGGTGCTGCTCAGCTCAAGAGCAGTCTTCATTTGCAGGGCCGAATAGTTGCTGCAGCCGAGATGTCGCACTTTGCCTTGCTGAACCAGCGTTGTCAGAGCTCCGAGTGTCTCGTCCAGCGGAGTCGATTCATCCCAAACGTGAGTCTGCAATAAGTCGATTCGATCCGTTTGCAGGCGTTTCAAACTCGCCTCCGCGGTCGCCATGATGCGAGTTCGAGTCAGCGGACCGCTTATTTTTGTTGCCAGCACAATACTGTCACGCGAGCGTCGACTCTTCATCCATTCTCCGACGACTCGTTCAGACGCCCCCTGAGCATAAGCTTCGGCCGTGTCGAACAACGTGATCCCCTGTTCGAACGCATGGTCCATGATTAGCAGTGATGGCTGCGGATCCACTTCTCGTCCGAAAGTAACGCACCCCATTCCAATTGAGCTGACAGAAAGATCGGATCGGCCGAGGCTTCGATATTCCATGAGTGCTGTGCTCCGCGCAGTTTGAATCCAGACCGAGTGTTTGCGAGACCTTCAGGAGATCGCCTCAATGTGGCAATGCACAGGCTATTTTCAAACGGCGACAGGTACGGCACCGGTTTCTACCAGCTTGCTGGTCTCAGCAGCTTCGTAGATGCCAAATACTGTTCGTATGGCGTTCAGTGATTCCTGAGTCGTAATGGGCGGCGCGGTGTTGTGGGCTATCGCGGCGACGACCTGCGCGACGAATGGAGAATATCCGCGAGGTTCAGTTGGGCTCTCCAACGTCTGCAACTGTTTCGCATTTGGGCCCGTGTTTTCATACCACGTCATTTTCTCTGTCCCGGTTGAATCGAGATTCAGCCAACCCTTCGAGCCCCAGATTCGAATTTGAGTGTGGTATCCCGCGTCCAGATAATATCCGGAGTTCAATGTGCCGAGCATTCCGTTGCTGAATTGCAAATTGGCAACGGCAGAATCTTCTGCAGAAATCGGCTGCCCACCGACGTTAGTCACAGCACCAGAGGCCCTGACAATTGCTGTGCCCGTAAGAAACATGGCGAGATCGAGCCAATGAATCCCGAGCCAGATCAGGTGCCCGCCGCCAGCTCGTGTTTTGTCGGCGTACCAGGTGCCGTGATAACCTGGATTTGTGAGTCGCGTTTGATCGGCGACGATGTGCATGTCGATACTGTAAACCTTGCCGATGCGTCCCTGCTGAATCATCTTCCGCGCGACAAGAGACTCCGGATTCGTGCGATTCGCAAATGCCAGCATCAGGTGGAGATGTTTTGATTCCGCGAGTGTGGCCAGTGTTTTGAACTGTTGCAGATTGACGCACCCGGGTTTCTCTGCGAACACGTGACAGCCGGATTCCAGTGCAGCTTCTATCACTGGCGGCGCAAGCCTGGCTTCCATCGTCACCATGCACAACTTCGGCGATTCCTTTTCCAGCAACTCCGAGTATCTGCTATAGCTGCGAGTGAGTTTTTCACCCAGCAGCTTACGGGCGTCTTCTCCCCAATGATTGTCAGGGTCTGCGATCACAACTTCATCGCAGTCGGCTGATTCTGCCAGTGCCAAGAAATACGCACTCAAGTGAGCCCCACCTGCGTGGGTGAGAACGGCAACTTTCATTGGTTTGGTACTCCTGAGCCAGGCTGGAATTCACCTCAATCAAATGAAGAATCAGCAACGTCAAAGTATGAATCCCGCGTAGTCGTCGGCTGAGGGATAGCCATAGTCTATCCTGATCTCTTCATGCATTTTGATATCTTTGAGGGCACGAAATACAATCTCTCCTGTCGAGAGACGTTTTTTGAACGCAGCGTTTGGACAGACCGCGTGATTATAGAGTCCGCCAAAGCCCAGCGCGAGAGCCGCCAGTGAATCGTCCTTTCCCCAGCAGAAGACGTAACATGCCACGACTGTCTTAGCAATTTCCTTATAGTCTTTCTTACTGATTACGATGACGGGGCATTCTTCAATAACGGCTCCTTTTTTAATGGGAGCCAGAGCAAATACACCTCGTCCGCATTTACCGACTTTTTTGGAGTAAATGAGGGTGGAAGGATGGGACTTCATAGTTCGTTATGCCGGGGGAAAGAGAAAAAGTGTCGTTACGCGTCGTCAGAACTCATCTCGCTTTGCAGGATTTCTGAATTCCGGACTTTGAGCCAATGATAAGACTGTATGCACAGGAATACGATTCTGGCGAACGCCTTGCCCTGGTACATTCCGTCAAGTGGCCGTGAGACGCAACAACCGTCGCTGCAATCGCAAGGTTGCAAATGTGGTGAAGAGAGTTGGCCTGAACACAAGCCGACGATGTGACGCAATTTCCATGAGAGACCGCCGATTCCTCGAATGAGCCTGTCTTCTGAAGTATCTCCTATGTTGTTTCAGTTCAATACCCGAGTGAGTTTGCAGGAGATTGCCGGCCAGATTGGTCGTCCCGCGACCTTGAAGGATATCCCGAATAACCTGCTGGATCATCTGGAAGCCCATGGCTTCAAGTGGTTCTGGTCGCTGGGTGTCTGGACGACGGGTTCTGCTGGAAGAAAGATCTCAGGAAGCAATCCTGTTTGGCACGAAGATTATCAGAAGGACCTGCCCGATTTTGATCAGACCGACATTTGCGGATCACCATTCGCCATCTGCGATTATGAGGTGCATCCGGATTTTGGCGGAAGGCAGGCACTTGCTGATCTTCGGCAACGACTCGCTGATCGCGGGATTCGGCTGATGACGGATTTCGTCCCGAATCATACGGCACTCGATCATCCGTGGGTTTCCGATCACCCTGAGTTCTTCGTCCATGGTGGTGAATCAGATCTCGAAGCTGAGCCCCGGAACTACGTTCGAGTCATGACGAAATGTGGACCACGGATTCTGGCTCACGGAAAAGATCCCTGGTTCGACGGCTGGATAGATACACTGCAGCTCAACTACCGCTGCAAAGAACTCCAGGATGTTCAACGTCGGGTTTTGCACAGCATCGCTGACCAATGTGATGGCGTGCGTTGCGACATGGCGATGCTGCTGCTTCCAGACATTATCTCCAGAACATGGGGAGCCAAAGCGACTCCGTTAGATGGAACGTCTTCAACGGAGGATTGTTTCTGGCCTCGGGCCATTGAGTCCGTGCGAGCTCGGCATAAAGATTTTGTCTTTATGGCCGAGGTGTATTGGGATCTTGAATGGGAACTGCAGCAACTGGGTTTTGATTTTACCTATGATAAGCGACTTTACGATCGCTTGTTGTCGTTTGAAAGTGTGTCTGTTCGCGAACACCTCCGGGCAGATCTGAAGTTTCAGCAACGCAGTTGTCGCTTTCTGGAGAACCATGATGAGCGGCGAGTCGCTTCGATTCTGACCGCGTCACAACATTTGGCTGCAGCAGTAATCTCATTCTTTTCTCCTGGTCTGCGCTTGTTCCATGACGGACAGTTCGAAGGGCGAAAGCGTCGAGTCTCCATGCATCTGGGGCGGCGTGCAGCGGAGACGCCGGACACATTGATACAACAGCTATACGGGAGCCTGCTGAATTGTCTGCGATCACCGGCATTTCATGATGGATCGTGGTCGTTGCTGGAGTGTTTGCCGGAATGGGAGGCCAATTCAACATTTCGACAGTTTGTCTCATTTGCCTGGGAGCATCCCACGGAACGTTGGTTGATCTGCGTGAATTATGGCCCCGGAACCGCTCAGACATTCGTGCAATTGCCGTGGACTGACTTGAAAGGTCGCACGTGGTCACTGACGGATGAATTGACGCAACAGACAATCGTGCGTGATGGGAATGATCTCTTCGATCGAGGCCTCTACCTTGATGTTCCGGCATGGCACGTGCATCTGTTTTTAGTGCACGAAGTCACGAAAAGGAGTGTCGATGAGATGCAGACCGTTTAGCCCGGACGTACTCAGGAGATCACTTCTTTCACGACATGTCCGAACACATCCGTCAGTCGTCGATCGCGGCCTTCGAAATGATAGGTGAGTCTCTCGTGATCAAAGCCCAGTAGAGCCAGCATTGTGGCGTGCAGGTCATGCACGTGGACTTTTCGTTCTACCGCGCGGAACCCCAGTTCGTCAGTGGCACCGATGGCCTGGCCGCCTTTGACACCGCCTCCGGCCATCCAGACACTAAAGCCATACGGACTGTGATCGCGCCCGTTGGATCCCTGCATGACCGGCGTTCGTCCGAATTCACCAGCCCAGACAACCAGAGTACTCTCCAGCAATCCTCGCTGTTTCAGATCGGTCAATAAGGCGGCGATGGGCTGATCGGTTCGATCGGCGTTCGCTTTGTGGTTCGCAGCACACTCGCCGTGACCGTCCCAGTCATTGTTGAACATCTGAACGTATCGTACGCCCCGTTCCGCCATGCGTCGCGCCAAAAGGCACATGCGTCCAAACTTTGCCGTCGGTTCTTTGTCGACGCCATACAATTCTCGAGTCGCTGCGGTTTCATCGTCGATGCGAATCAGGTCCGGTGCCGCCGTCTGCATTCGAAACGCCAGTTCATAGTTCGCCAACTGAGCGGCCAGACGACTATCCTCGGGGCGCGCCGACGCGAATCGTTCGTTCCAGCGGTTCAGAGCATCCAGCATCTGCCGCTGCTGACCGGGAGCTCCGGCGGCTACAAGGTTGGAAATCGGTGTTCCTTCCGTGCGCAACACGGTCCCCTGATAGATCGCAGGAAGGAATCCGCTTCCGTAACTGACCGCAGGCCCGGGGCGAAATCCTCCGTCCGTCATCGTGATATAGGCTGGCAGGTTTTCCGTCATGCTGCCAAGCCCATACGTCACCCAGGCTCCCATGCTGGGATGACCGAGCAGTGATGATCCCGTATTCACAACCGCCGATGCCGGACCATGGATGAACGAATCGTGATGGCACGAACGAATCACCGCCAGATCATCGGCATGCTTTGACAACTGCGGGAACAATGTCGAGATCTCTAATCCGGACTGGCCATGCTTCTGAAATTCGAACTGCGAAGCCATCAGCTTGCCATCACTGGCTTTCATAAACTGCAGAGCCAGTCCTTCTGTTCGAAAACTCTCCGGGATTGGCTGACCGTTGTACTTGATCAGCGCAGGTTTGGGATCGAACGTCTCCAGTTGGCTCGGACCTCCCGCGCAGAAGAAGAAGATTACTCGTTTCGCTCGAGCCGGAAAATGTGGCTCACGAGCAGCCAGCGGGTTCTTTGAGTCCTGTTCATCAGCCGCTGCGTCCTCGGCAATAAGTGAACCCAGAACTGATGCTCCAAATCCAAAGGCTGATGTCCTCAAATAGTCGCGTCGATCCATGACCGGCAAGAATCGTTGACAGTGGGTTTTGTTCAGAGATTCAGTCCACATACGCAAACTCCTGCATGTTGAACAGCGCAAGGCAGAGTAGTGACATGGACGTTGCGGGGTCCGTGGCGGAGAGTGACTTCAGCAGTTCCTCGGCTTCCGCTTTCTCGTCCTTTGTTGGCGATCGGCCCAGTGCCAGTTTCCAGGCTCGATCAACTTGTGATGCGTCATCGCCTGATCGTCGCACACGGATCACGTTTGTTAGTGCCTGTCCTCCATTGGCAATAGATTCACTGTACTGCCAGCCCAGCGGCGTGGGATTCGCATCAAGCGAAAAGTCCGCAGCGATGTCTCGTGTCCCTTGCGGCGTGATGAAGCTGAGCTGCACAGCGACGAAATCGTCTTCAAGGATTTCCAGACGGAACGTATCTCCGGGCATCGCCATACACTTCAGGGCCGCATCG
>JBILXT010000381.1:0-6988 GCA_044378235.1 Planctomycetaceae bacterium | reverse complement strand
AACAGACACGGCGTTGACCGTGTCTGTCGGGATTCAAAAAGAAGTCCGGATACTGCTTTGCAGTACAAAACCAAGGAGATCAGCGGATGACCTTGTGAAGACGCTCCAGAGCTTCCTCAACGTTTTGTCGGCTATTGAAGGCACTCAGGCGGAAGTAACCTTCCCCAGCGGCGCCAAAACCGCTGCCCGGTGTACCAACGACGTGGGCCTGGTTCAGCAACAGGTCGAAGAACTCCCAGCTGCCAAGATTGTTTGGTGTTTTCAGCCACACATAAGGAGCGTTTACACCGCCGAAGACTCGAATCCCGACCTTCGTCAGACCTTCTCGAAGTAAACGAGCGTTGGTCATGTAAAAGTCAATCAGTCCCTTCATCTGAGACTTGCCTTCGTCCGTGTAGGCGGCAGCAGCGCCTTTCTGAACGACGTAAGAAGCGCCGTTGAACTTTGTTGACTGTCGGCGATTCCAAAGCTGATGCAGAGAAACCTTCTCGCCGGATGGAGTTGTTCCCATCAGCTGTTTGGGAACAACGGTCAGTGCACATCGAACACCAGTAAATCCGATGCTCTTGCTGAAGCTGCGAAATTCAATCGCGACATCTTTGGCACCTTCAATCTCAAAGATGCTGTGAGGGATCGAAGGATCGGAGATAAACGCTTCATAGGCGGCATCAAAGAGAATCAGCGAATCGTTGGCTCTGGCGTAATCGACCCACTTCTTCAGAGTTTCACGAGTTGCCACAGTCCCGGTCGGATTGTTGGGATAGCACAAGTAGATCAGATCAACCTTCTCTGACGGTAGTTCAGGAACGAAGTTGTTCGCTTCATTTCCGGGCAGGTACACCAGCCCTTCAAAACGGCCAGACGCATCAGCCGCGCCGGTGTGTCCGGCCATCACATTGGTGTCGACGTAAACGGGATAGACAGGATCGGAGATTGCGATCTTGTTGCCATCACCAAGGATATCAAGAATGTTTCCCGTATCGCATTTTGAACCGTCAGAGATGAAAATTTCGTCGGCCGAGATATCAACTCCACGAGCCTGAAAATCGTGCTGAGCAATCGGCTCACGCAGAAAAGCGTAACCCTGTTCCGGTCCGTAACCCTTAAATGAATCTCGACTGGCCATGTCATCTACCGCTGCGTGCATCGCCTTCGTGATCGACGTTGGCAGTGGTTCCGTGACGTCGCCAATTCCCAGTCGGATGATTCGTGCCTGCGGATTTGCCTGAGAAAACGCTGTGACTCGACGCCCGATCTCTGGGAAAAGATAACCGGCTTTCAGCTTCAGATAGTGTTCGTTGATCTGGACCATCTCAAAAATCTATCCCACGAAAAGAAACTTAAAACTCTTTCACACTGGAGACAAACACGTCTCCAGTGAAGATGCCGCCCCCGTCAAGTTGACCCGGGAGTCGGCGCTGGATTGAGCAAGGTTCACGACGCCGAGGAACAGGCAGCCGGGAATTGCACTCTTCCGCGCGACAAGTACATTGAGCTCGAGCATCGTTGCGATAACGACAGCGAAGATGTGGCAAACTTCTCTACGGTTTGCCGACCCACCTGGCGGTCGAGACAACTTGTACAACAACCTGCGGCGGTTGATCGATGTGTCGACAACCCATGAGCCGATGATCTTCACGATCCTTGTTCAGGATTTGGTTGCTGAGGACGCTTCACAGGAAGAGTCCACGGAAGTCTCTTCCGTGATCGTCCGATCTCGCATCATCGCGATTCGCCCCGTGCGGACCATCTCGAGAATTCCAAACTCTCGCATACGATCGATAAAGGCGTCGATCTTACTTTCACGGCCGGAGATTTCGATCATCACGTGGCTGGCTCCAACGTCGACAATGCGACCGCGGAAGATATCGACCAGCTCCCGAATCTCTCCACGACGACCGTTCTCTGTGCTGACCTTCATCAGCATCAGGTCACGCTCGACATAATCTGCACCAGAAAAATCCTGAACACGGACGACAGTGACGATCTTCTCGAGCTGCTTGCGAACCTGATCCAGCTTCTTTTCATCTTCGTTCACAACGAAGGTGATCCGAGACAGTTCCGGGTTTTCCGTGGCGCCCACGGCAAGGCTTTCAATGTTGTAGGCTCGCGATGCCAGCATCCCGGAAATATGAGCCAGGACACCCGGTTGATTCATCACCAATGCGGAAAGAACGTGTTTCATGAGAAATTCTTGTCAGACAGCGATTCAAATTGCGGATGTACGAATCTTAAACACTTCAGTGTTTACTCGCCCCGCGCACGGAAGGCGGCGGGATTTTATGAAGACAGTCGTCGGTCAGCAACGGAGGAATCATTTCCGCCAGGATTCCTCAAAGAAAACCGGATTTTCGATTCTTCAACTGTCACAGTCCGTTTGATTCCTCACCGGCGAGAACTGAGTTCTGGCTGTTTTTCAGCTCAGCTAACGCCTTAAAGCGTTATGCAAAGTCCCTGCGGAGTTTAGGGCACAAGACTCCTGGAAGGTTGCAGAACGCCGAAATTCAGGCTGGTTGGGTGGTGTGACGAGCGGAAGACTCGATGAATCGCTTTCTGAAAGTCTTCTGGCTTGGCGAAGTAGATGTTGGGAACGAACGTCTGCGGGTTTCGATCGACCAGCGGAAACCAGGTGCTCTGAATCTGTATCATCAGGCGATGACCTTTCTGAAAGCGATGCAGCACGTCTAACAGTTCAAGTCGGACCTGTGTTGGTTCGCCGGGAACGAACGCCTCCGGTTTCGCGTAGTCGTTTCGAAAGCGACCTCGAATCACTTCGCTACGGAGCAACATCTGATATCCCGCCAGCGGAACCGTGTCAGGTCCGTCCGGACGAACATCGATCAGCTTAACGATCCAATCCGCATCAGTGCCCGTTGTGGATACCCACAGATCCGTCTGGATCGGACCGGCGATGACCGTCTCTTCCGTAAACGGTTCGGTCTGATAGGTCAGCACGTCAGGACGACGAGAAGCAAAACGCTGATCATCGACCATGTATTCGATCGTCATCCGGGGAGTGACTGTCTCTGTGTACGGCACTGGCTTATTCGGATCGCTGACGAATTCATCGAAAGACTCCGCATTTTTCCCTTCAGGCTTTTGAAAATCCAACTGGCCATTCGGCTTCAAATACAGAGTTTTCGATTCGATCGATTTTGGTGGCCACGCATCGAAGGTCTTCCACGTATTGGAACCCGTTTCGAAGACCGTCGCTTCAGCAGGCGCCGGATAATGCGCATCCTTGAGATACTTCTCGAAGAACGGCAGCTCAATCTCCGCGCGGTAGAACGCGCCGGTCTTTGAACCGAACGGGACATTCCCAAGCTTATCGCCGTCCACAGAAGCCCAGCCGCCGTGATGCCACGGGCCCACAACGAGGACGCTGTTGACGTTTGGATTGAACTGCTCGATTGACTGATACGTCTTGAATGAACCATAGAGATCTTCGGCATCGTACCAGCCGGTCACCGTCATGACTGCCGGAGCAACATTCTTCAGATGCGGCAGGATGGCACGCTTTTGCCAGAACTCATCGCGATTCGGATGCTGCATCATGTCTTCCCAAAACGGGATAGCGCCTTTCAGATACAGCTTGTCGATGTTCTCGACGGACCCGGCTTCGAGGAACATCTTGTAACCATCAGTCATCGGATAAACATAAGGCTTCGCGGGTTCCATGGTCGGAGTTGGCCGTTCGGTCGCATTGCCGCTCAGCCATTTGAATGCGTGAGCCAGAAAGAAGGCTCCGTGATGCAGGAAATCGTCGAAATACCAATCGCCCACAGGAGCTTGCGGCGAAACCGCTTTGAGAGCTGGATGAGCGTCGATCATGCCAGCCGAAGCATAAAAGCCGGGGTAAGAAATTCCGTACAAACCAACGTGGCCGTTGTGATTGGGAATATTCTTTAGCAGCCATTCGATCGTGTCATACGTATCCGAGCTTTCATCCACATCCGTCGGTTTCGTCTTGTTGACGATGTGAGGCGTGACCTGAACAAACTCTCCCTCCGATGCGAACCGACCTCGCACATCCTGATTGACGAAGATGTATCCTGCCCGCACAAAATGTTCACTCGGGCCCAGCCTTGAAGGATACTTCTCTTCTCCGTACGGCGCCACGTTGTACGGAGTTCGCTTCATCAGGATCGGATAGGTCTTACTGGTCTCCTTCGGCACGAAAACGGACGTCATCAGCTTCACGCCATCACGCATGGGCACCATGTACTCGTGCTTGGTGTAATGCAGCCGGATATAGCTTTCCGTTGTCTGCGGATCCGAAGTCGGCGACTGAGAGAACGCTGACGAGGAGCAAATCGCCACGCCGAATAAGACAAGGAGCCGAAGTCCGTGCTGCATGATGAATCTCCTCAAACTGCGTCGTCGCTGAGAGTGCTTCGAGCTGGTGAGTGCTCTGGTCACAGGCATCATTCTGCAGGATTATGTGACGAAATGGAATCGCCAGGGTTATCAGCAGCAGTAGATCCCATCGCTGGACTTGGCCATTTGAGGAACCCCAAATTCTTTCGTGGTTAACACCTTCTCACTCTGATTCTCCTGCACGCGCGCTGAAGTTCAGCGAGACGAATGCGGCGATCGGAACGGCGACGCTGTTTGCTTCACTGGAAACGATGCCCGATTACAAGCCTGGTCAGGAAACCCAAATTCATTTTGGAACCACGAAAGACACGAAACACACGAAAAGGCGGCAAACGCCTGCGTCACTTTAATGCGATTCTTTCGTGTGTTTCGTGTATTTCGTGGTTAACCTGTACTCACCATCGAAGAACCGTCCTCCGTCGTGACAACATAGGCCGACAACGGCGATGGCCTGCGAGTTCATGCTGATCACGCGAGTAAACCGCGACCGAGGGATAACTACTTGCTTTCACTCTCCGGTGTCGCCTCTGCAGGCTTCCAGACTCCGAGGTCGTAACGCTTCCAGAAGTCTTCTGCGGACATTTCTTCGTCGATTGACGTCTGAATTAGCACCAGACTCTTCATCGCTCGTAAGTGTTCCATGCCTGTTCGGATTCGCTCCGGGGTCAGCACAATACGTTCGAGCCCGAGGCCTTTGAGCGGCGTCACATCGGTCACCTGCGTCTCCGCGATATTTAATCGACGCAGAGTAGACACGGTCGTCAGTGGATAGAGATTGCTGACCGCAGTGCGTTCGATATCCAGACTCACCAATCGCCTTGTTGGCAGATCGCTGAGATCGGTGACCTGAGTGGCCGTCAGCCACAACGTATTCAGCGGCATTCCTTTTAGCAGCGACAGATCACTGAAGGGCAAATTCAGCAGATTCAACTGCTCCAATTCCATCCCCTGCAGAACGGAAAAATCCGTCACCTTGGTCTTCTGCATCTTGAGCACTTTCAGCGGCATGCCTTTGAGGACGCTGATATCGCTTACCGGGACATTCTCCAGGATCAATGTCTCCAGCTTCATGCCGGCCAATGGCGACAGATCTGTTACCGGCGTCAGCCCCAGATCGAGCCCTCGCAGGGGCAACCCTTTGAGTGGCTCAATCGATCGAACGCCCGAACGAAACAGATTGATCTCGACGATGTCATTGCCCGACACGAGAAACGTGGCCATTTCGTTCGTCTTGAGCTTCTTGCGGAGCTGATCAGGAGTCATCTTCAACGTGGTTGAATCTTCCTGAGCCGCCCGGCGAGCATGCTCGGCGGATTTATCGACCGCTGGCCCCTCATCGCAACCGGTCAACAGCGAACAGCAGATCAACAAGGCCGACGGCACCAGCGAGTACATTACTGAACGAGTCATCATCCTGAGCATCATTCCACAGGTCTCCATTCCCTGGCAAACTGACAAAACAGCTCGCCCCGTTCTCGATAATCTCGAAACCACCCATAACTTGCGCACCCGGGTGAAAGCAGGACGATATCGCCTGGATTGCTGAGTGCAACCGCACGGGCAAATGCTTCTGCAAAGTCTCCCGCGACAATCGCCGGAAGTGTTGCCGACGAGTCGCCCGAGTCCAGCAGCGTTTTCAGTGATTCCGCGGTCTTTCCCATGAGTACAACCGCTTTGGCACGGGTCTTGATTTCCTGGGCGAATTGGCGCAGATCCTGCCCTTTGTCGTAGCCGCCGGCGAGAAGAATGGCGCGTCCTGAGAAGACTCGCAATGCCATAATGGCGGACTCGGGCGTTGTGGCGATTGAATCGTTCCAGAACTGTCGGCCAGCGTTCTCGGCGACCAACTGCAAGCGATGGGGCAGTGGCTGAAATGTTTTCAGCGTTGCCGAAAAGGAATCAGGATTGGCACCAGCCTGCCATGCTGCACAACACGCGGCTGCGACATTCAACGCGTTATGGACACCGGGAAGCTGCGCTGGGATCTTGAGCCGCACGCTATCTTCAAACGTGCCGCGGGCCGCTCGCAGAATCAGATTGCCATCATCGAAGAAAACTCCGTCGTCGCCTTGGTCCGCGATGCCGAAGTGCATTCGTTGTCCGCGAGTTTTCCAGGGAGTCGGCTCCCCGCAGTCCAAAAGATTCTCTTCATCAGCCGGAACAATGGCGACGTCGTCAGCCGTCTGGAAATCGAAAATCGCCTGCTTGGCTTTTCGATATGCAGCAACGTTGCCATGCCAGTCCAGGTGATTGGGCGAGAAATTCGTGAGTACAGCTATTTGAGGCCGAAAGCGTTTTCGACGGAGTGTTTCCAGCTGAAAACTGCTGAGCTCCAACACGACCATGTCGTCCTGAGTAATCTCCGTTAGCTGATCAAGCAGACTAATGCCAATGTTGCCGCCGAGCCAGATTCTGCGAAAGCCTGAATTCGGTTCCTCGTCAGTCGGTGATCCCTTAAGCAGATGATGAATCAGGGCCGTGGTTGTCGACTTACCGTTGCTGCCCGTGACTGCAATCACTGGAGCCGGATTGTGGCGAAGAAACAGTTCAATCTCCGTCGTGACATCTACCCCGCGCTGGATGGCTTCGCGGACGAACGTGTTGTCGGGTT
>JBILXT010000380.1:0-6990 GCA_044378235.1 Planctomycetaceae bacterium | reverse complement strand
CCGGCTCCCGACGCGGCAAGAGGATGACGCGGATAATCGGAAGACGCCGAATGCTGCAGTCAGCGAGGATGCAACGAAGAAGAGGACGGGAGACAGACGAACCGGGAAACGCGTACTGCCAATATTGATCGGGGTATCGCTAATCGGCCTTCTGGTCTTCACCGGTTTCCTGATCAGGCAACAAACAGCGCACGGAACCCTTGTCGTAGAGACGGACGACAGTTCTCTGGATGTCCGGATCACACAGAACGGTATGACGCTGATTGATGCATCAAAGGCCCGCAGCTTTGAACTTTCAGCCGGCGAGTATGAAGTGCAACTGGTTGATTCCAAAGATGATTCAACCGTGATCTCAGCACAGAAGCTGACCATTCAAAGAAAGAATCGGGCTCCGATCCATATCCGGCTCGAACGTCCGACGGAGCAGCCGAAGACACCGAACGAATCTACGACAGGTTCTGTTCAAGTCGTGGCAACGACGGCTGATGTCGCAGGTTCCGTCATTAAGCCCGCCAAAGCAGTGACGGTTGAGATCAACGCGGCACGACGCTTTGTCGACTGGGCTTATTCGCGATCCGCAATCATGACCCTGTCGGAAGGAACAGTGCTGACTTCCGGAGCACAGCTTCCGGAAGGACGTATCCTGCACATCATTCGATTTGATGAAGACCCCGCGAAAGTGATTCCGCTGACTGACCGTGACGTGGAGCCGTTTTGTGACTTCCCGGGCGTAGAGAACTCACTCAGCTTTCGCTTTCAGGACTTCACAACGAAGGGAATGATCCAGATCGGAAAGCTGATCGAGGGGCGAGAAATCTCGGCGATGGGTCTTGTTGATATGACCGTGGGTCTGGACTGGCTACAGGAACCCGGTGGCTTTGCAAGAATCACCAACGCGACATTTCAGAACATCAGTGCCACCGATGCTCAGTTGGAACGCATTACAAATCTGCCGCGGCTTCGAGCATTGAATCTCCGCTACAACACAGGAGTGACCGATGCGGCGATTCCAAGCTTGCTCCGGATGCAGCATCTCAAATATCTGCATGTTGACTTTACGTCAATTTCGACGGCGGGACTACGGAAACTACGAGATGCGTTGCCGGGGGTCGAGCTAACTCCGCTGCCGGACAATTCTGATCGCGCAGAAACCAGGGAACAGTAGCAGATCTTTTCTCCAGCGCGGGCAACAGCTCGCTCCACTTGCTGAACCTGCCTGGATCCAAAGCAGACTTATTCCTTTGTAGGCTAACGAGGTACAGAACATGGGTTGTCGAAGGGAACACAGGATAGGCGTCTTCTTCTTACTCGTCTCGGTCATGTTCTCGGACTGCTTTTCCCAAAGTGGCTCACTGTTTGGAGCAGACAAGAAGAACCAAAGTAAGGCCGCAAAGAAGATCTACCCGGAACCGGTTGTCAATGGAAACTGGTCGATTGACGGTGTGGATCTTGTGACGACAGGAGGGCAGGGAGGTCGGCATATTGAATTCGGAGATCCCGACTGGACCGATTACCAACTCGATGCCGACGTCATGGTTGAAAAGCCCGGCGAAATCTCTTTGCTCTTCCGAGTGAAGGGTGGAAGCTTCTGGAAGTTTGATTTCTGTGCTTTTGGAAACAAGGACAACTTTGATTTGTTGGCAGCAGTAAAAGATGAGAACCGCTGGCAGCACCCCAGTCGTCGCTGGATGCCGAGCGCTCATAATCTGGAAACAGGTAACAGGTAAGTGGTATCACGTCACAGTGCAGGCGATGGACAAACGTGTCGCGGTACTCGTTGATGGAAAAAAGTATGCAGAGAGCGAACATGACGCTCTGACAGCAGGCAGAGTTGGCGCTTATACGTATGGCGAAGTGGCTGGTCGCTTCAGGAACTTCACCGTCACTTCGGCAAACGGCAAGCCTCTGTGGAACGGACTTCCAGACTTACCAGGCGGGCCGAAGGCCGCGGAAGAGCCCGTTTCCAGTCCTCCCGATGTTCAGCCTGAAATCGATTCGGAAATCCCGATCAATGGGCTGATGACGGAGTATTTTAGTGACCAGGAACTCATGCAGCCCGTGGGACGTGGGTTTGATCCCAACATTGAGCATCAGTGGTATCTCGCGGCGCCTGCACCGGGTGTACCGGCCGATCATTTTTCCATTCGCTGGTCGGGCTGGATCAAAGCCCCGGAGGCCGGAGCCTATCGAATGACATTGCGAGGTGATGACGGTTTTCGGCTATTCATTGACGATAATCGAATTATCGACTGCTGGCGAGGTGGCCAAAACCATGAGTCGGCCAACATTGTTCTCACAGGAAAGCCTCAAAAAATTCGTGTCGAATATTTTGATATCGAGCACGCTGCATGGGTCGGCTTGTGGTGGCAGCCTGTTGTCGCAGGTATCACTCTTCCAGCTGTCGTCCCTGCGGAAGTCTTGTTTACGAGCGAAAAGAGTGCGACCGCTACCCAGAAAAAACGACGCACTCCGGCGAATGGATTGACGGCAGCATACTTCAATACCACTGGCAGCCGACTCTATGCTCGTGATTATCTCTATCGAACCAATTCTTCATGGAATGACTGGTCGCCACTTCAGTCGGTCCCAGTGAATGGGATGGCTCGTTATGCAGGATACCTTGTCGTACCCCGGTCTGGACGTTACACACTTGTGGCGTGGGGGGATGACCGACTTCGATTGGCAATCGATGGGCATCCAATGTTCGAAGCACACCCCGGCCTCGCAGGTGGTACCGTAAAAGCGATCGTTGAACTGACCGCGGGAACGCCACATGAAATTGCTATCGAATTTGTTGATCATCGGGACTGGGGCGCGTGGGGGATCAATTGGATTCCGCCTGAGCAAACAGGCGAACTCCCGATTCCACTCAAATGCCTTTTCCCAAACAAACAGTCTCTACCCAAACAACTTCGGTAACTCAATGGAGGATGAATCACTGCCAAGGGGAATAGGCGTTCTCGATTGATAGCTGGACCGGAGGGCTTTATACAAATCGCTTGATAAAACGGGACTGGTTCGTCGGTCGAATCTTGCAAAGGAAATGGACGTGCCCATTGATTGAGACATGCCTGTTCTGTTTTGCCGCGTGGGCTCATCACAAAAGGGATTAAGCTGCGGCTGGCTATGAGTACGAAACCAAAATCGCTTTGCTTACGCGACTGAACTGTGCAGAATTCCCTGGATGTCAGCAACTCCCAATTCGAAAACCTCGTGCCTCCTCGCCAAACCAAACGTCAAAGTCATCGCCTTTGACGCTGTGGGCACGTTGATCTATGCAGAGCCCTCAGTCACAGTG
Organism: Planctomycetaceae bacterium; assembly: GCA_044378235.1. Taxonomy (GTDB): domain Bacteria; phylum Planctomycetota; class Planctomycetia; order Planctomycetales; family Planctomycetaceae; genus SXXK01. The sequence goes on along the minus strand of JBILXT010000380.1, from coordinate 3,692 downwards.
GCGTACTGCCGCATTCTGAACGATCTAAGCGGTCGAGTGGTGGACGAGGCGATTGTGCGAAAAGTCCTGGGAATTCGACTGGCAGAGCGATCAAGGCACAATGATTTGAGGACGAATGAAGCCTCTGAACGCCAATTCTGGTACGACCTGATCGCCGAATTAGTCCCCGATGCGGATCGAGTCGATGCCTGTTTTAATGCGCTGTACGATCATTTTGGGGTCGCCTCAAACTGGCGATGTTACGATGACGTTGCTGCCACATTGAACGGTTTGAAATCAGCCGGACTTCAACTGGTGCTCGCGTCGAATTTTGACGAACGACTGAATGCTGTGTGTGCGGGGCTGCGGGAGTTAAGCGAGATCTCACGAGTTATTATCTCTTCGGAGATTGGCTGGAGAAAACCGGCGCCGGAGTTCTTCGACATGGTTTGCCAGCAGACCAGTTGCCGTCCGGATCAGATTTTGTTTGTCGGCGACGATTTACTCAACGATATCCACGGCGCGAAACAGGCCGGAATGGCGACAGCGTGGATTGATCGCAAGGGACAACCTCCGGGGACCATGTTTGGATCCACTGATCAAAGGGCACCAACTTCTACCTGGCAGATGCGTTCGCTGATCGAATTGATTTCCAGCGAGTGATTCCTCCACGTTCGCAAACATTCGTGGTCGTTTCCTGTGGCTGGACGGTCTTCGGATTGGCTCCTACCATGAGTCGCTTTCCTGCCGTTTCTGGTCCCGCCTCTTTGGATTCCTGCCCATGTTTCGAGTTCCGTTGATTGCACTCATCATCCTGATGTCCCCCGGTCTTCTGCTGGCCCAAAAAACGTGGACACAAGTCGTTGAACGTCAGGCGACTGTTGAGCGAGGACAGGATGCAGCTGAGCCGACGGAGAAGAGAATATCGGGCGTTCCGGATTCTGCATTCTCTGGCGGCACCGTCCCAAAATGGATCTGGGGGCCTGACAACAATGCCAACTACGTCTTGCGGACGACAGTCGATCTCAGCGACATCAAGGCCGCACGCCTTCGCGCCTCATGCGACAACGTGGGAACTGTCTATGTCAACGGAAAGCGGATTGGTGGCAGCAGCGAATGGCAGGAGCCGATGGATGCTGATGTCGCAGCAGCCCTGGTGAAAGGTAAGAACGTCATTGAGGCCGAAGTCGAAAATCAAGGCGGCGTTGCTGCCTTTGTTTTGAAGCTGGTCATACAGCCTGCTGCCGGCGATGCGATTGAAGTCGTCACGAATGAGACATGGACTTACGGCACAAAGCGAGATACTGATTCGAAAGACGCGGTTCAGCTGCGAGGCGAATACGGTGACGGCCCATGGGGGCTGGTCTTCAATAATGCGGCGATGCCAGGGCGAGTTCCAGCAGGAGTGTTTGAAGTTCTGCCTGGTTTTCAGGTCGACAAACTTTACACCGTGCCGAAAGATGAACTTGGCTCGTGGGTCTGCATTACGTTTGACAACAAAGGTCGGTTGCTGGTCAGCGATCAGGGCGACAAAGGTTTGTGCCGGATCACTCTGCCACCAGTGAATGGCGAGGGTGGTGTTAGTGTTGAGCAACTTGATTTTTCGAAATGCGAAGTCCAGCCGACGGGTGCTCAGGGCATGCTGTGGGCCTTTGATTCCCTCTACATCTGCTGCAATGGTGGTCCCGGCAGCGGACTGTATCGAGCTCGTGACAAAGACGGTGACGATCTATTCGACGAATGTGTGAAGCTGAAAGATTTCCGAGGTGGTGGTGAACATGGTCCGCACGCGTTGAGACTTTCTCCCGACGGTAAGCGAATTTTCGTGATTGCCGGGAACCATACTCGTCCGCCGTTCAACGAAGGAGACGAACAAAAGAATCCGGACTTCACGAGCCGTGTTCCCACGAACTGGGCAGAAGATCATCTGCTTCCGCGCATGTGGGACGCGAATGGTCACGCGGTCGGAATCCTGGCTCCCGGTGGCTGGATCGCCAGCACAGATCCTGAGGGAAAAACCTGGGACATGTGGTCGATGGGATATCGAAATCCTTACGACATGGCCTTCAACGCCGACGGAGAACTTTTCGCGTACGACGCCGACATGGAATGGGACGTGGGAATGCCATGGTATCGTCCGACACGAGTCGTGCATGCCACCAGTGGCAGTGAATTTGGCTGGCGAAGCGGCAGCGGCAAGTGGCCCAATCATTATCTCGACAGTCTGCCGCCGATGGTCAATATTGGTCCGGGGTGTCCGGTGGGAGTCGAGTTTGGTTACGGCCTCAAGTTCCCGGCCAAATACCAGAAAGCATTGTTTATCTGCGACTGGACCTTCGGCACAATGTACGCCATCCACACGCAGCCCAGCATGAGCAGCTACACCGCGACCAAAGAGGAATTCCTGTCTCGCACACCACTGCCGTTGACGGATGTTGTGGCCGGTCCTGATGGAGCGATGTACTTTACTGTCGGTGGTCGTGGAACACAGTCCGAGCTGTTTCGAGTTACTTATGCAGGCAAGGAATCGACGGAGCCAACCGAGGTTAAAGACTCAACTCAGGCGGGGCCTCGTTCAAGAAGAAAAGTGCTGGAAGCCAGCCACGCTGGAGTTGGTCCAAACGGAAAACAGTCTCCGATGGATGCGGAAACATTCATGAAGGAACTTCAGAGCGATGTTCGTACAAACGACCGTTTTCTAAAGGCCGCGTCACGAAACGCATTTTACCATTCGGGCTTATACAACATCGTGATGAAGACGGACGTGCTTCAGGATGCAGATTTCTCAAAAGGTGAGCCGGACGAAAAGCTGGGTGTCGTTATCACCCTGGCCAAGTCTCCGCTGAAGTCTTCTGATCCAGCCGATGCCGCCGTCGTGTCAATGAAATCAACTCTGCAAACAGTATGTCTGAAGACGTTGCGATCAATGTCATGGAACAGCATTTCTCGTGAGCAGCAGTTGGGATATCTTCGTGCCCTGAGCCTCGTATTCCTGCGGCTCGGCGCTCCGGATGATGCTGTTCGTCAGGAGTTCACAGGACATATCGACAACGCGTTTCCATCGGGCGACGACGAACTGGATCGAGAACTCTGCCAGATGTTGGTCTATCTGAAATCACCGACCGTTATTGCTAAGGCTGTGAAACTGCTGGAAGCTCCTTCGAAGCCGACCGTGACGGACGATATGAAAGACTTGCTGGCTCGAAATCGTGGTTACGGCGGCGCCATTGCGGCATCGATCGAGAAAGCTCCTGACCAGCAGCAGACCTGGTATGCCTTCTGTTTGCGGAATGCCAAAGAAGGCTGGACGATGGATCAAAGGAAGGTTTACTTCTCCTGGTTTGAGCGTGCTCATCAGTGGGCCGGCGGAGCCAGCTATCACGGTTTCCTGCGGAACATTGAACGTGAGTGTTATGAGAACGCCAGTGAGAAGGAACGACTGCTGATTGAAGCCAGTGGTGCTCGCAAGCCTTATACTCTGCCGGAGATTCCAAAGCCGGCAGGCCCGGGCAAAGACTGGACTCTGGAAGAAGTCCGTGCTCTCGCCAAGGATGGACTCAAGGGAAGAAATTTCGACAACGGACAAAAGATGTTCGCGGCAACTCGCTGTGTCATCTGTCATCGCTTCGGCGGAGACGGTGGCGCGACGGGACCGGATTTGACGCAACTCGCAGGTCGCTTCAACCTGAATGATCTCACGGAAGCGATCATGG
>JBILXT010000062.1:0-25288 GCA_044378235.1 Planctomycetaceae bacterium | reverse complement strand
CAGTCGAACTTCCCCCTGTTTGACCGACGTTCGCCCGCTTAGGTGGTCATCCAGAGCCAGCTTCACCTGGCTGATATCATCGGGATGAAGCACCTGAAAGAAGAACTCAACTCTCTGCGGAATCTCCGACGACTCGTATCCCAGCAATCGCGCCCATTGAGGACTGAAATAGACGGAACCGGTCAGTATATCCCAGTCCCAGATGCCATCGCAGGTGGCTTCGGTGGCATGCTGGAATCGTTCAATGCTCTCCTTCAGCAATTCCTTCTCCGCCTTTTCCGCGGAGATATCTCGCAGTGTCACCAGCAGCGATGTCTGACTGTCCGTCGCTCCTGACTTCAAAATGGTCAGCGCAACCCACAACGGACTCCCGTTGGCTCGACGGAGCTGCACTTCCCCTTCTATTGCCTGACTGGATCCTCGAGCCTCCTTGACCAATCCCCGAAACTTGTCGGTCGAGTCTTTTGCAACAAGGCTTTCCAGACCGCGGCCGGTCAGCGACCGACCGGACTCGCCAACCAGTGCCAGGGCAGCTCGATTTGCCCCGAGGATTAAACCGTCGCTGCAAAGCGTCAGGTATCCCACTGGTGCGTTTTCGAACAGCTCACGATAGACACTGAATGAACTGTGGTCAGGAGTTGTTGCCGACAAATTTCCAGAGGATTGAGGGCGAGGATTGTATTCTTGAGTTGCCATGAAGCCTCCTCGCTGGCACTGGGTTGCTGACAACCCAGTGCCAATCGTGGATTTGCACGCACTTGCGGGAAGATGCCACGAACAGGTTTCAATGCTTCCATCTGTCGAGTTCTCCTGAGTCGGGAATTCACACCTTCTTAAGAAGGGCTCCCCGGTCGAAAAGCTCAAAAAACACGCTGGATCGAAAACCTGCTGAGGCTAATGAGTTTGCTGTGATCAAAAAACAACTGCGACCTCACCGTTCAGGCGAGGAGATCTATTTGGTAATCCCATACCGGTCTGTTGGGTTATCCAATAGCTCAGGGCCTCATGGATGCGAATTCAATGCGCCCGAAGATTTCTTCAGGCGGCGGGTGTGGGCGGACTGTAGCAATACTCAGCCCCCTCGACAAATCGCATTTCGCCTGACACAGAAGGCTTCGTGGTGTCGCCGAACTTGGCAGGGCCTGCCCGCAGGGATCAGCTTTCCCTTTCTAGAATGGATGGAAGGTTCCGCATTCGCCCTCAATGCCATGATCGATGACACAACTCTTCTTATTCTTCAGCCGCAAAGTCCGATGCGATTGAGCCCCCGCTCAGCCTTTCTTTGGCACAGGCCACGTTTGGAAACTGTCGGCTAATTTGCCTGTTGTGATGGCCAGAGGTAGAATCCACTGATGTATGGGACTGGATTCCCCAGTCCCATTCAATTCCCACCCAACAAGGGAGCGCATCATGACAGAATCTACTGGCACTGTACCTAACGAGACCTGTGCGGATTCGTCCATCCCGCTCTCTGAAGCGATTCGAGCCGCCGTCGAGTCGGGAAAAGATGTTCGTGATCGAGTTCGTGATGTGGTCGTCAGTCTGTTTCGCAGCGGCGAAACATCCGCCGCGTCGGCTCGGGCTGCCGTAAATGGAATCGTGCAGAGCGCGACGGAGATAGTGAAAAGGTCCGCTCCGGATAACCCCGAAAGCGTCCTCCGCAATGTCATTGATGGTGTCACGACAGGACTTTCCACAGTCGCCCAGTCCACGCAATACGCCGTTCAGGAAGCATCGGCTCGTGGCCAGCGATTCGCCAGTCAGGATCTGGACCGCGCCAGGAAGGATCTGAGTGGTATTGGCGACATTCTGCTGGATACCGTGAAATACTTTTCGAATCGAGTGACTGAAGAAGCCGGAACAACGGCCTCAGAATTAAAGACACACGCGGAACGTTCCGTTGCAGCCGTAACTCCGGTCCTGAAATCCTCTGTTGAGGCCGTTGCAAAGCATCCGGTTCAGACGGCCGGGGAAGCCGCTGAAACCGCTATTCGCACAGCTCAGCTGACGGCCGGTGCACTGCTGGGCGCGATGAGCGGTCTGCTGTCCAGTGCCGCAGATGCTCTGGATCCAAATCGTCAGAAGTCCTCTGGTGCGAGCATCGACGCAGCCTTGAATACAACGGTTGCTGGCGCAGATGGTAAGGAACAGGCGTCGTGAGTGATCCCATCGGGATTCGCCGCGGCATTCGGAATACACGCCGCGCCGCCGAAGTGATTGCCGTTCTGGCGAAACATGGATTTCGGCAGCTCCTTTCGGATACAGGCATCGAACGTATCATTGAACGCGGTCAGGAGATCCTGCTGCGGTCGAAAGCCGATTCGACGCCGTCGACTCCCGTGGAAGTTCGCGTTCGGGAAGCCATTGAAGAATTGGGTGGCACTTTCATCAAGCTGGGCCAGGTATTAAGTACTCGCCCTGACCTTGTGCCGCCGGAGCTGGCCGATGAACTTCGTCGTTTGCGGTCGAATTGTCCGCGAGTTCCCTATCCGGAGATTCAGAAACGCCTTGAAGAAGAATACGGCGATCGCCTGACAACTTTGTTCCAGTCCATTGAGGAAACTCCGCTGGCAGCCGCGTCGATAGCGCAGGTGCATTCGGCGAAACTGGCAGACGGAACCAATGTTGTGCTGAAGATCCTGCGACCGGGGATTGAGGAGACCATTGAGTCCGACATGGACATCCTCATGGAACTGGCGCGTCTGACGGAGAATCGATTTCGCGAACTGGGATATAGTCCGGTCGAAACCGTGAGAGAGTTTCAGCAGGAGCTGACTCGGGAAGTGGACCTGTTGCACGAGGGGCGTTCGACAGATCGATTCCGCAAGAACTTCGCCGATGATCCTAAGATTCATTTTCCGAACGTCTATTGGCAGTCCAGCACTCGTCGCATTCTAACTCTTGAGCACGTGCAAGGCGCGGCGTTGTCCGAGACGAACTTTGCAGCGATGACTCCGGAGCAGCGACGCAATATTGTCGCCAAAGGTGCAGAGGCTGTTTTTCGGCAGTGTCTGGAATTCGGATTTTTCCACGCGGATCCTCATCCGGGCAACATCTTTGCCATGCCGGATGGCAGCATTTGTTTTATCGACTGCGGCATGACCGGCCGAATCGATCGGCAAACCATGCAGGATCTGGCCACGCTGATCATGTCGGTCATCAATTCCGATCTCGACAGCGTCATCGAGGCCACCATGTCTCTGTGCAGTGCGGAAACGTCGCTGAAATTTGATCGCGCGTTTCGGCGAGATGCCTGGAGCTTCATGGCTCGCTTCGAACGAGGCACAATTGATTCGCTGGATATGGCAGGACTGCTGGAAGAGTTCTTCGCTCTGCTGCGTCGCTATCGTATTCAGTGTCCGGCCGATCTCGTGTTTCTTATCAAAGCGCTGTCGACGATTCAGGGAGCCGCTCGAGAAATCGATCCGCAGTTTGATCTGATTTCACATGGTCGGCCGCAACTGGAAAAGCTGATCCGCGACCGCTACGGTTTTAAGGCGGCTCAGGATCGAATCGTCACGACAGCTCAACGATATCTGTCGCTGCTGGAAGACATGCCGGACGAAGTTCGCGATGTTCTGGATCAGTTGCGGAGGCGTGAGTTCAGCGTGAACCTGCGGCACCACGGCATTGACCGCCTGAACGACGACACTTTGGAACATGCCAGCGGAACGATTGCAATCGGCCTGGTCATCGCCGGGTTAATGGTGGGATCGTCGGTGCTGATTCTTGCCGAACGCGGCATCGAAGGTTACTCCATCCTTCGCGGTTTTGGAGTGGCCGGAATCATCATTGCCATTGTACTGGCTGTGACGTTGCCGATTCGCTGGATTCGACGTCGAAAATAGCCAACACATAGACGCCAGCCGAATGAGGATCGTTACTGGAACAGAACGAACCAAACGACGGCTGCTGCGGCCACAACGATGATGCCACCGACAGCGATTAACATGCCCGCAGAGGATTTTGCTGCAGGAGTTGGGGGAGTTTCCTGAGCGTTGGTTTTCTCTTTGGCAACGGACGGTTGAGCAGTGACGTCTTTCGATTTTGCTTCAGCTTTTTCCACGGGAGCAGCGACTTTTGCTGCCTGTGGCTTTGGTGCGGGTTGAGGCTTTGAGACCTCTGCGTTGGCAGTCTCGGGTGCTTTGGCAGTCTCGGGTGCTTTGGCAGTCTCAGGCGCTTTGGCAGTCTCGAGTTGTGGGACCGGGGGCTTCTGAGCGGCGGCCACTGGCGGCGACTGAGCTTTGGCCGGTGGTTCTGCGGCTTTCTGGTTCTTTGCACCTTTCTTCTTCCCGCCCTTATTGTCTGCCTTGGCGGGTGCGTCCTGTTTCTGCTGAGCGGCGAGCTGCGATACAGACTCCGTTTTCTCTTCAACACGGGATTCAATGTCAGTCGATGAAGGCTGCGCAGTCGCTACAGCGGGAGTTGCAACCTCAGCTGAAGCCGCTGGTGTCGGCTTTGCAACAGATTTCTCGGATGTCTGGCGTTCCGAGCGAGCTTTCTCTTCCGCTTCAAGTTCCGCCAGAATCTGATCTTCTTCGGCCTTGGCACGAGCAGCGGCTTTGGCTTTCTCTTCCGCTTCCAATTCGGCCAGCAGCCGGTCTTCTTCGGAGGAGTCCTCTGCGACATTGACTTCGGGTTCGAGTCCGTTGGCGACTCGTTCCGCAGCTGCAATGCGATCGCTGAGCGCCTTTGCGGCCGCATCGGCTTCTTTTTGAGCACGCTCGGCTGCTGCTATCTTCTCAGCCGCTTCTTGCTCAGCACGTTGACGATCCGCGATCGCTCGCTCGGCTGCAAGCTTCTCCGAAGCCAGTTTCTCTGCAGCCAGTCGTTCCAACTGAGCTTTCTCGGCTGCGGCGACCGCGGCTGCCTGTTGCTCCTCGAGTGCGCGACGAGCGGCCGCGAACTTCTCAGCCATTTCCTTTTCAGCTCGTTCAATTTCCGCCTTAGCACGTTCCGCAGCGGCAGCTCGCTCCGCGGCGATCCGTTCTTCCTCGGCTTTGACTCGCGCGGCTTCTTCGGCGATTCGACGGTCTTCCTCTGCCCTGAGCCGTGCGATGCGTTCTTCTTCAGCTTTTCGGGCCGCTTCTTCAGCGGCCAGCCGTTCGGCTTCTGCTTTCTCACGGGCAATACGTTCTTCTTCAGCCTTCTTGCGAGCCGCTTCTTCGGCAGCCAGTCTTTCGGCTTCAGCTTTCTCGCGAGCAATACGCTCTTCTTCAGCCTTCTTGCGAGCGGCTTCTTCAGCAGCCAGTCTTTCGGCTTCCGCTTTCTCGCGAGCAATACGTTCTTCTTCAGCCTTCTTGCGAGCCGCTTCTTCGGCAGCCAGTCTTTCGGCTTCCGCTTTCTCGCGGGCAATGCGTTCTTCTTCAGCCTTCTTGCGAGCCGCTTCTTCGGCAGCCAGTCTTTCGGCTTCCGCTTTCTCGCGGGCAATACGTTCTTCTTCAGCCTTCTTGCGAGCCGCTTCTTCAGCGGCCAGTCTTTCGGCTTCGGCTTTCTCGCGGGCGATGCGTTCTTCTTCAGCCTTCTTGCGAGCCGCTTCTTCAGCAGCCAGTCTTTCGGCTTCCGCTTTCTCGCGGGCGATGCGTTCTTCTTCAGCCTTCTTGCGAGCCGCTTCTTCAGCAGCCAGGCGTTCGGCTTCCGCTTTCTCGCGAGCAATACGTTCTTCTTCAGCCTTCTTGCGAGCAGCCTCTTCAGCGGCCAGACGTTCGGCTTCAGCCTTCTCCCGAGCGATGCGATCTTCTTCCGCCTTCTTGCGAGCCGCTTCTTCAGCAGCTAGTCGTTCGGCTTCAGCCTTCTCCTGAGCAATGCGATCTTCTTCGGCCTTCTTGCGAGCCGCTTCTTCAGCGGCCAAACGATCTGCTTCGGCCTTCTCTTTCGCGAGCCGTTCTTCCTCAGCCTTCTTTCGAGCGGCTTCTTCAGCGGCCAAACGATCAGCTTCGGCTTTCTCTTTCGCGAGCCGTTCTTCCTCGATCTTCTTTCGAGCAGCCTCTTCAGCGGCCAGACGATCAGCTTCAGCTTTCTCTTTCGCGAGTCGTTCTTCCTCGACCTTCTTTCGAGCCGCCTCTTCGGCGGCCAGACGTTTCGCTTCAGCCTTCTCCTTCGCAATTCGCTCTTCTTCGGCCTTCTTACGTTCGGCTTCTTCAGCGGCCTTGCGCTTCGCTTCGATTTTCTCGCGAGCGATTCGCTCTTCTTCTTCGATCTTCTTTCGAGCGGCCTCTTCTGCAGCAGCCTTCTCGGCCGCGATACGGTCAAGCTCAGCCTTCTCTCGAGCAGCTTTTTCCTTCGCTTCGCGTTCTGCCTGTTCAATGACTGCACGCTCCGCAGCAGCTTTCTCAGCAGCAGCCTTCTCGATGGCTTCTCGTTCCGCGGCCCTTTGAGCTGCGCGAATCGCAGCAGCTTTCTGAGCCGCATTCATAGGAGGCGCAGGAGCCTTTGCCGCAGCGGCCGGTTCAGCCACACTGCTCGGCGCGGAGGATTCTGGCGATGTCTTCGGCTTTGAAGACTTCTCTGACGTAGTGTCCTTCGAAGGGGCCGATTCCTTGGGACTCGACTTTGTTTTTTCCGATGAGGGCTTCAGTTCAGCCTTTGGTTTTGGACTGACTTCAACATCTGAATCATCGACAACGATATCTGAATCCGCATCGGGTTCAGGCAGTTTTGGTGCCTTGGCTGCGGGGCTCGGTTTTTGGGAAGGGACTTCCTTGCTCTTGGGGGCTTCGGCAGACGCAGCCGGACCACAATCAAAACCAGCGATCTCAGCAAAGTGCTGGCGCAGGTCACGAGGTGAAGTCGGCTGAAACATCGTCGCGCCGAACTTCGTGGAATAGATCTGTTTTTTGACCGATTCCTCTTCTTCGGCAGCAAAGAGAGCGACACACGGGACCTTCAGAGTTCGAGCATACGCCTGGACTTTGGAGTAGATCTCAAGAACTGGTCCGGCCTCAACGTCGGCCATGAACAACAAGCCATCCGGCGGCGTCTTGCCCTTCAGCTTTTCGAAAGCAGCGGACGCGTCTTCGACGAAGTTCAAAGCAAACGAGTACTGTTCAAAGTACTGCTTCAGCTTTTTCTCGCGTTTTCGTCCCGGCTCAACCACCATCAGATTGAACGATTTTTTTTCCGACTTCGCCGTCGCTGCAGATCCCGATTTTGAACCTCCGCCACTCCCTGACGCTGAGTTCTTTTTGGAATTGTCTTCGGTTGGTTCCCCCAACTCCGCCAGCAATGCGCGAAGGTCCTTATTCACCTCAACATAGGACTGGTAGCGCGACGATGGATTCAGCTCCATCATCGTTTTCACTATGCGGTAAATCCCTTCCGGTAGGCCGGGAAGCACCTGCTTAAGCGGCCGCACGTTCGAATATCGACTCAGCTGCAGTTTCTCTTCACGATCGATCGTTCGCTGCCACGGACCTTCACCGCAGAGCAGTTCGTAATAGATCGAACCCGCAAAGAAGATATCGCTGCGTGGATCGTTTCGAGGTGCATTGGTGCCGCGTTCCAGAGTGGAATACTCCAGAGCTCGCTGAACATCATCGCTGGTACCGGCCTGTGTCGCGTTCTCCGCACCGGCCAGACCAAAGTCCACCAGTTTGGCGACACCAGTACTGCTCATCAACACGTTAGTGAGTTTCAGGTCACGGTGAGAAGCCCCCATCTTCAGGGCGTATTCCAGTCCTTGGCAGATCTGATAAATACACCGAGTCGCTTCTATGGGCGACAGGGTCTTTCGGATATTCATGAAGTCGCGAAGGTTACCACCCTCGATGAACTCCATCGTGAAATAGTGGAATCGACCTTCGTTGCCGATGTCCAGAATAGACACAATATTGGGATGCACAAACTTCTGACAAATCCGAGCTTCACGTTCAAAGCTGGCCACGGTACGCGGATCATCGACCCAACGTTCACGCAGAAGTTTCAACGCAACAATGCTGTTGTCGTCTGTCGAGGCCGCACGAAAGACGCGGGCGAAACTACCGGATGCATTGCGATACAAAAGCTTGTACCGGCCAAGCACCAGGCCTTCCGTTTCACCCTTCTGGATTCGCCCCACCTGAAAAGGAGTCAGCAGTTGGCGTCGCTCAAGAGTCTGCAGGATCGCATCGACAGACGTGGAGTCAGACAACTGCCCCGCAACAGAATTCCAGTCCGTGGGGGACAGCAATCGCGAAGTCAGTAGAAATGACTTGAGAGCCTCTTTGGATTTAATCTGCGGCATCGACCGTTGTCATTCGACTTGCAAGGGCGGAATTCTGCAGTGGACAGTAGAGACAGATCGAATCACGAAACGAGTCTTCCATTCCATTCCGAACCTGCCGACTCGCGAATGCCACTACCGAGATCTTTCGCGGTACAGGATCGCCCCCAACCAGCAATACTCACTGCGGGTAGGGAGACTACGGCGGAATCCTAACACGTTGTCATTTGTTGACAACGGATCGATCCGGGAAACTTAAACGCGATCATTTGCCCCCGCCAATGTATAAACCCGCCCGAAACAAACGCCACGGATTTGTCTGGAGTTTTGGAGCTTCAGTCGTGACCACGCCACTACAATCCCACTGAACGAATTGTCCATCGTTGGTCCGTGTAAAGAACCGGCCAGACCGGTCTCCGGACGACGGGCGGACGCTGACGAATCTCGCTGGATCTCGTCGTTCTGAATCAGGAATCCGGAGAGCGGCCCTGCAGCAATTGCGTGCACAAATGGTCAGTGTTGGCGATTTTCGGGGAGAATCCGATTCCACTGAACCGATTGCATTAGTTCACTTTTGGCAAGTGGGAGTCGTCTCTGATTCCTGCAGGTTCCCAGTGCTCCGTCAAGATAAAGGATTCGAGTTGGTGGTAGTGGATCTTGCTAAAGATCCCCTGGCTGCTGGACCTTTAGCAAGGTCCACTACTCGATATCCAAATCTTGACAAGTTCCTAGTACCTTCGATTCTCAGGTTCCAGGTGCCCATGCGTCATCGGCTGTGTTCGCTGATGAAAGGGACTATCGGTCGGTTCGCCGAAAGAGGCCTGCTGGATATGTGGCTGCGGCTGATGTTGCTCGGCCGTCATGACGGAGCCCGGAGCGGGCATGATGTTTCCGGCGATGATCGCTTCGCCCTGGCCTCGGTCTGCGACAACAAGATGAGCTGGCACGCTGCCGTGAACCTCTGAATCAAACTTCCACATAGCTCCGGTTCCCGCATCAACAAGCAATCCCGGAACACCGCCGATCACGATGTTTCCCGCCGTCCACCAGTTGATGTCGCGTGAAACTTCCTGACGATAGACACCTTCCTGACCAGCGTAAACAACGTCATATTTGGCCGGACGAAATGCTTTCGAACTGGTTTTCAATGTGACCTGCGCCGGAGTCACTCCGGAATGAACGACACTGCCGTTCTGATCAACAACATTGAAATACGTCGGACCAGCATGGTTTTTGACGGTCACCTGGCTCTTGCGACCACCAATGATTGTCGCACAACCATTCAGGCTGCAAGCCAGGACAAGGATCAGCGACCATTGAATCAGCAAACGATTTTTAGCCATGGTTATTCCTCAACCGCTTTCCACACGGCGAACCCGTGGACCAGCGGCCACGAGTCACCCGTAAGCATTGCAGTATGCGCGGCTGTCTGAAACATCAGCAAGAGCGGAACCGGTCTCTGCGACGCTCATCACAGAGGGAATCTCCGCGACAACTGGAGTTTCGGTAGAAATGGCCGTGGCGCTGCGTTCTGTGGCGACGCGGAGACCAATCGCAGTGGTCCTCGGCAGTCCTCATGTGGGCCATCAGTGCCGATGTGCATCGCCCCTGTACTCTGTCGAACCTGGAATCATGCGAGTTGGCCGCGAGCGGAGCGAGTTCCGGCTTGTTCTTACCCGGAGCAAGGAGTCGCAGGAACTCGCTGACGCTCGGTCTTACCTGCGAAATGAGATCCTCCATTCATCGCTGAGGGAGCCCCAGGTTTGTATTGCGGTGAAAGGTTCTCAATACTGCGTCTGTTCGCGGCGTGCGGCTCCGGTCGGGGAGTATCGCATGTGCTCCTGACCAGCCTCGCGCGAAGTTTTGGAAATTTTTCCTGACAGGAACATTGCTGATGAATCGTTGTGTGAAATTGATGTTTGCCGCGTTGGTCTGCTGCTGTGCAGCACCGACAAAGGCCGCAGAGAAGGTTGCACCGGTCCGCATGGGTTGCGGCATCATGACATTTGATACGGTTCCCGGTTGGGGACTTGATGAAAACGGTAAGTCAATCATCGGACCTACTCACGGTGGCGTCGTTGTCGACAAGTCCGGCAACATTTACACCAGCGCTGACATGGGTGTGTTTGTGTTCTCGCCGGATGGCAAACTCGTGCGACGTTTTGTCGGTGACGATTATACTCGACTGCACGACATCGAGATTCGTGAAGAAGGCGATGCCGAGTTCATCTATGGGGCTCGCAATGCCGCAGCCGAAGGCATCAAGTTTAACGCCGAGACCGGTGACATCGCCCTGCGTCTGAAATTCCCGGAAGAGTCGGGCCTCAAGCTGACCGCATTCAGCCCGACTGCAATCACGGTCGCTCCGAACGGTGATATCTTCCTGTCAGACGGCTATGCCAGCAACCATATCTTTAAGTTCGATAAAGATGGCAAGTACCTGAAGCACTTCGGCACCAAGGGCAATGACCTGAAACAGTTCAACACCGCTCACGGCATGACCCTGGATACTCGCTACGACCCGCCTCGCCTGCTGATCTGCGACCGCAATCATGAGCCTAAGGGACGTCTGCTGCACTACGATCTGGAAGGTAACTACATCGAGGAAGTCATAACGGGGCTGGGCATGCCAACATCAGCGGCTGTTCAGGGCGACTACGTTTCTGTTCCGGACCTGCATGGTCGAGTTGTGATTCTGGACAAGAGCAACACAATCATGGCCGTGCTGGGCCACAATGCAGATTCAGCCAAACGAGTGAACTATAACGTGCCTCAGGATCAATGGATCGAAGGTGTCTTCAGTGGCACTCACGGCTCTTACTGGGACAAGGATGGCAATTTGTATGTTCAGGACTGGAACGTCTCGGGCCGCATTATGAAGCTGGTCCGCGTGAAGTAGTCTTTCAACAGCGGCGTTTCGGATTGGAATCCATGCTCAAGGCGAGCGGGGCACGAGTGTCTCCTGATTGTCGAGATCTCTCGAATGCAGGGCACATACATTCTCCGCTCGCCTGATCCACTGGCCTGGACAGAATACGTCGTTGTTACATTTGTGACGTGCACAACCGGACGAGACAGCGTTACAGAGCGTCGACCAGTTCGCCGGCAAACAGGTCAGAAACAGCATCATCGACGGCCTGGAAGTACCAGTCGAGCTCGGCGCCGCCCGTCAGAACGTCAAGTTCGCCATTGTCGTTCAGGACCGTTGTGTTTGCTGCCAGAGACACCGCAGGAATTCCAACCCCCGATCGCAGAGCCTCAACGCGAACACCGTACTGGGCGGACGAAATCCATCTTGTCCTGAGTGTGATCAGACTGGTGGGGCTGTTGTCGTAGATTGTCGATCCAGCGATCAGAATGTCTTCGCCAGTTCCGCCGGTCAGAGCGTCAGGCCCGAGGCCTCCGATCAGAATATCGCGACCGTTACCTCCAGTCAGAATGTCGGTACCTCCTGCTCCGACCAGAATGTTGTTTCCGTCGCCGCCAATCAGGAGGTTGTCCAGAGAATTCCCGAACAGTATGTCGGGGCCAGCTCCACCTACGACGTTCTCAAATGTGCTGCTCGCATTCAGCTTGAGATCGCGAGCTGCATCAAGACTCTGCACCAGAGACGTACCGACGTTGACAGAGACCCCGGTTATCTGAGCGGAAAAATCCAGTGTGTCGATTCCCTCATTGACTTTCTCATGGACCTGGTCCGATTCTTCTGGCAACGGATCATCAAAAAAGTAGGTGTCGTCATTCGGGCCTCCCAGCAAAGTGTCGCTGCCGCCGCCGCCGGTCAGTCTGTCTTCACCGGTGCCTCCAGCCAGCGAGTTATTGAGGCCATTCCCCGTCAGTGTATCGGATCCGGAACCGCCAACCAGATTTTCAAAACTGCTGCTGGTACTGAGCTTCAGCGTTCGACTGGAATGCACGTTCTGCACGAGCGACGTTTCAAGACTGACGACAAGACGTGCCGTCAGTGACGAGAAGTTAACAGAATCGATTCCCTCGTTAACTTTCTCATGAAGCTGATCGGCTTCTCCCGATGACGCGGCAACAAAGACATAAGTATCATCGCCCAGGCCGCCAAGCAATACGTCGCTCCCCTGGTTCCCATTCAGTTTATCGTTACCGGCACCGCCCGACAGTGTGTTGTTCTGACTGTTTCCCGTGATCGTGTCGCCGCCCGAGCCGCCCACGACATTTTCGAAAGTACTGATACTGTTAAGCTTCAGTGTTCGATTGACGTGTATCGGTTGCACTGAAGATGTGCCCAGATTGATCGACACATTGCTTGAGATTGCAGAGAAGTTAAGTGTGTCGCGTCCCCCGTCGTTATTCTCCTGAATCATATCGGCTTCACTCGCTGAAGCCGAGGTGAAGAGATAGATGTCGTCGTTCAGCCCGCCGATCAAAGTGTCGCTGCCTCCGGCTCCATGCAATTGATCGTTTCCTGCGTTACCGGTCAGCGTGTTGTTGAGAATGTTTCCTGTGAGGGTGTCTGCCCCTGAACCACCCACAGCATTCTCAAATGTTGAAGCTGAGCCGAGCATCAGCGTCAGGTTCGCTGGATGTACTGCCTGATCTCCTGAGATTCCAAGATGCAGCGACAAGCCGACCGTGGTCGTGGACGAGAAGTCAATCGTATCGGTTCCTCCCACTGACTCATCAAGGGTCCATAGACCGAGCGATGTATCCACGTCAAATCTGTATGAGTCGCCCCCGGCTGCTCCCGCCAGAATACGGTTCTCGATGCTGCTGAACGTCGGGTTGGAGCCGTTAACCGTCAGGCCGAGACTGTTCACCGACATTGTGTCGGCACTGCTGGTCCCGACAATTCGCACCGAATCTGTTCCGCTCGCCCCATTGATCGTCAGCGCTGCATTCATCGGAAAGGAGCCGAGATTGAAAACGGGGCCGAGATTTGTGGAAATCGTCACGGTCACCGTGCCGGTCGTTGACGTGCTCGAATAGGCCAGCACAAAAGCATCGTTCCCCGTCGTCCCTTCGGGGGAATCCAGAGTCCCGGATTCCACCGCGCCGAGATCCACGATTCCGAATTGGGTTCGGGAGAAACTGACCCCGCGCTGGTCCGTTGTCAGTGCCGGATTACCTGCCTGCGTCACATCCACGGCCAATGAATTCGCTCCACGATTAAAGGCCGGACTGTTCAGGAGCAACGCGTGAGTTTCCGTGGAACCACCATTGTTGGCCAGTGGTCCCAGCTCTGGACTGATTGCCGACGGAGCAGAATTGCCACCAATCAGATTTCCGTTGGAATCAGGGTGCGGGCTAACTGTCGAGGACAATCCGGTGCCGTTATTGCGGCCCACGAGGCTGTTCCGCACCGATAACGGGTCATTGTTGTCCGAGGAGACTTTCAAATCCGGAGCCGTCCCATTATCCGTGTTGTCTGCCACGATGCTGTTGTTGAGCGTCAGGGGTGAAGACTCGGTTAAAAGGCCGCCTCCAGCTCCCTGAGTTGCGGAATTGAGGGTCAGTGTGCTTTGGCTGACCGTCACCGCTCCGGTATTCACGAAGATCGCTCCACCGTCGGCATTGATGGCCGTCGTCGAATTCGCGGAGAAAGTGCCCTGACTGATCTTTATCACTCCGGAATCCACGGCGACGGCTCCGCCATCAGCTCCGATGCCTCTGGTCGAATTTTCAGCGAAGGTACTACGGCTGATTGAAACAGCGCCCACGGAAGAAAAGACAGCACCGCCACCGGCTGCATCTCCTCCTGTGAAATTTTCCAGGAGGGTGCTTTGGCTGATCGTTAACAGTCCCGACGACAGGGACCGCACTGCGCCTCCAGCGCCGGCAACGCCGCTGGCGGTTGTTCGTCCGTTCTTGAGCATCACATTCGACAGCGTCACAGCTCCGGCCGTAGCCGCGATATCGAATATCCGGGAAGTCGTCTGAGCATCAATAACGGTACTGATGGCGCTGTTGCCGGTAATAGTCAGCGTGTCAAGAATGACCATCTGGCCCAGCAAGAGATCGAACTCGACACCGTTGGTTGATGGTGCAAACGTAATCGTATTGGCCCCCGGAAGACTGTTTGCGAGGACGATTGCTTCACGGAGTGACAGGTCACCTGCACTAAGATTGTTATCGATTTCATCCACCGTCGAGTCAACAACGATTGAACCGGCAAACGTGATCAGCTCAAACGCGCCCATGTCGACGGTCCCATTGAACCTTCGTGCGAACGGATTGCCACGCTGATCTGTTGTGAACGCGGGATTGCCGGGTTGTGTTACATCAATAGCCGCCGAATTGCTTCCACGATTAATGGCGAGGCTACCGGGGAGCAGAGCATGTGTCTTCATCAGGCCACCATTGTCCGCTAATGGCCCAAGCAGTGGATTGATTTTCAGGCTGTCCGTATTTTCGCCTACGAAGTTCCCGTTGACGCCGGGTGTACTACCGGATGTCGCGTCCAGGCCGGTCCCGTTGTTCCGACCGATCAGGCTATTTGTCACTGTGAATGGATCGGTATTGTTCGGCGACTTGCGAATATCCGGCGCGGTGCCATTGTCGAGATTGCCAGCGACAATGCTGTTACTGATCGTCACGGCCGAGGACAAGCTGTAGATTGCTCCCCCCGCGCCCTGTGCGGCATTGTTCAGCGTCAATGTACTTTGAATGACTCTGACCGTTCCGTAGCGCGCCCAGATGGCTCCTCCATTGGCATTGGTGCCACCCGTGAGATTGCCGGACAGCGTGCTGCTGCTGACTGTGACTGTTGAGAAGAATGCAAAGACGGCCCCGCCGTAGGCTTCGGCACCGGTCGTGGAGTTGCCTGACAGAGTGCTTCGACTGATGATGACCGGCCCGGACAGAGAGTAAATCGCGCCGGCTTCTGCCCCATTCCCCGATGTGGAATTCTGGGACAGCGTACTGAGGCTCACGGTGACCGATCCGGAGCCGGTCGAAATGGCTCCGCCGGTTGCATAATCTCCTTGAGTCGCGTTTCCGGACAGTGTGCTTTGAGTGATCGAGACTGTTCCGGTATCAGAAAAAACAGCTCCCCCGCTCGCCTGGTCTCCCAGTGTGGAATTTCCCGACAACGTGCTTTGGCTGATCGTCAAAAGACCCGGAGAAAGGCTCCGCACCGCAGATCCGCTGCCAGCTAAGCCACCGATCGTTGTGCGACCATTCTTGAGCGTCAGATTTGACAGTGTCACGTTTCCGGCGGCGTTCGTGATGTCGAACATACGGGAGTTGAGCTGAGCATCAATAATTGTCCCTGAATCTCCCTGCCCCGCGATCGTGACCGTCTCACTGATCACGAGCTGCCCCAGCGCGAGATCAAACTCGATGCCGCCGGTTGATGTGTGAAATGTGATCGAATCAGCACCGGGGCTACCGTTGGCCAGCGTGATGGCTTCACGAAGCGACAAGTCGCTGGCTCCTGTGTCTCCATCCACTTCATCAACGACCGTGCTGACCACCAATGATCCGCTCACGGAGAAAAGCTCATACGCCCCCATGTCGACGGTGTTGTTGAAAATTCGAGCGATCGGGTTGCCACGCTGATCCGAGGCCAGCGGAATCCCACCATTGGTGACATCAATCGCCGATGTATTGCTCCCGCTATCGATGGCGAGACTGTTCGTTAGTATCGCGTGGGTCTGCGTTGGGCCACCATTGTTAGTTAATGGTCCCAGCAATGGATTGATCTTCAGACTTTCCGTGGCTCCGCCGACGAAATTTCCAAAGCTGTCTGGTGTGGTGCCGGACGTGGCGGCCAGCCCTGTGTCATTGTTGCGGCCGATCAAACTGTGTGTCACCGAAAAGGCGTCCCCCTGCGTCGACGGTCTGATCTCTGTTGTGCTGTCCTGATCGGTATTGTCCGCGATGATACTGTTGGTCACAGTGATGGGGGATGAATAACTCATGATCGCGGAGCCCGGACCTGCTCCGCGATTCAGGGTCAGTGTGCTTTGACTGATCGTAACCCCGTCCGACGCATGGGCGTAAATCGCACCGCCTCGCCCCCCGGAACTGCCCGACGCAGAATTATCAGAGACAGTACTTTGACT
This sequence comes from Planctomycetaceae bacterium, assembly GCA_044378235.1. Lineage (GTDB taxonomy): Bacteria > Planctomycetota > Planctomycetia > Planctomycetales > Planctomycetaceae > SXXK01. The sequence continues at coordinate 9,052 of JBILXT010000062.1, read as the reverse complement.
TAATGTCACTTGCCCCGTGTTTGCATAGATGGCGCCGCCCCCGGAACCCGCACCGTCAACAGAATTCCCTGAGAGCGTGCTTTGACTCACTGTCAGAGCACCGCCATTTGTGTAAATGGCTCCTCCCCGCGCTGTATTGCCAGTGGTGGAGTTCCCTGAAACAGTGCTGGACGTGATCGTTAGTGTTCCGTCATTCTCGATCAGGATCGCTCCGCCCCGAGAGTCGTCACCCATCGATGAATTGCCGGAGAGTCGGCTTCCGGAAATCGATGCTGTTCCGCTGAATACTCCGATCGCGCCACCACCGCCAGTTCCGGCGATGTTTCCCGTGAAGTTGCAATTGGACACGGTCAACAGACCCGTAGCATGGGCCACGGCCCCTGAATGTCCGTCAGGCCCAGCGTTGTTGGCGACGAAATCCACTGCGTTGAGTGTCAGGTTTTCGACATTGTTGATGGCTCCGCCATTCAGATTCGCATTTCCATCGCCGGCATCTCGAAACGTCAGGGAACTGATGCTGACATCAATCGCGCCAGCGTTTAAGTCGTCGATCATCAGAATCTGCTGGGCCGAATTGTTGCCGCTGATCGTCAGGAATTCTGCTCCCGGACCAGTGATCGTCAGGCTGTCCGTGATCGCGATTTGTCCCGTCGTTAAATTAATCTGCCCAGATGTCTCGAACCTGATCGTGTCCGCGCCGGGGCTACTGTTGGCTGCGGCAACCACGTCACGAAAGCTCCCTGTGCCAGCATCGTTTAAAGTGGTAACGCTGAAGATCGTAAGGAGCGTCCGCGGCTCCAGCGACTGGATCGAATTCCGGAGTTGACCGCGCCGGCGGTTCTCTCGGCGACCGGCGGCGAAAAACTGTCTGGTCCACAAAAAAAGCTTTGAGCCGACCATCATGCCGAAGGATATTCAATTGAGAAGTGTTTTTTACTGTTCAGGCAGTCTCAACGGAACGTTGAATATGTTGCCTCTCACAAGTCTGAACATCGGTGTGGGAAAAATGCCCCGGCTGCTCCTGGGAATCCGCCCCTGACTTTCAGACGGTCCATAATGTCATTGGCAATGTAACCCGTGATGTGTCCCGTTGGTAAGGCCAAACTGCGTTTCCAACTTTCTGGGGACATGTGGGTTTCCCATGTGTAAAAGCTTCCCACCCGGGATGCAAAAATCCTCGCAAAAATGCGGAACGCACTCGCATTGTTGCTGTCAACTCCACCGGACCGCAAGCCTGAATACCTGATCATGACGCTGCTGCACGTGAATCGTTGAACGCAATCCCTGTCTCGTGCTCCAGAACCAACCCTGGTTGGGCGATCGAGGTGCAATTGTCCAGCTCGAATTGCACACCCTGATTGACAAAACGAGACTCATGGGCAGTGGTGGCTGGGATTTTCTTCGGCCACAGTGAGATTGAAAAAACGTCACAGGACGTCGCTGAATTCTCCGGCGAACAGGTCGGTGATTGCGTCGTCCACGGCCCGAAGATACCAGTCGGTATCAGTGCCACCTGTCAGGAGGTCGTCTTCTCCTGAGTCATTGAGCACGTTTGTTTTGGCTTTCAGGGAAACCACTGGACTGCCGACTCCGGCACGAAGATTAGTGACACGTGTGCTGTAACTGGCAGAAGAGATCCATCCCGTTCGCAGCGTATTCAGGTTGCTGAAGTTTGTGTCACTTGATGTGCGACCAGCAATCAGAATGTCGTCGCCAGCGTCACCGTTCAACGTGTCCAGACCCAGACCGCCGATCAGGATGTCGCGACCGGTGCCGCCGATTAGTGTGTCGGCGCCGTTAAGGCCAACCAGCACGTTATTCCCACTGCCGCCTGCAAGGCGGTTCGGGAGTGAGTTACCGATCAGCGTGTCACTGCCAGTTCCTCCATTGGCGTTTTCAAAGTTCGTGCCAGAGCCAAGAATCAGACTCAGGTTTGTGGCGTGTACGATTTGCGTTGCCGCGGTGGCCAGATTCAGATTCACCGGCACCGTCGTCGTCAAGGTGAAATCGATTGAGTCCGTAGCAAACCACCACCAGCCATTAGTTGCGACGCCAAAAATGATGATCCCGATTGCAAGACCGATAAAAAAGGCATCAAAGAGCGGAGAAGGTTTGTTCTGTTTGGCGACTTCCAATAACTGTTCGTCATTGAGTTGTGCAAGTTCTTGTGGTTTCATGCTGGCTATTTCAAGGCAACTCTAAGAAAACGAAGAAACAACGTGCGTTTTTCTCTGCATAAGACGGCAAACGACCGCCACTTCTCGGGTGTCCCCGAGAGGCTTGCGATGTCGAGTTTTGGCAAGACTTTAACATCGGTCTGGAGAACGAATTGCGATCTATGCGTCGGGCGATTAGCCGACGTAGAGATCGTGCGTTGAACTTTTCCGCTTTGTGGATTGGGGGGCACGAGGCTGAATCAGCCCCATACGGAATCAATCACGAGCACTCAGCGGCTGTGGTGAGTCTACCCGTGGCAAAGGAGGTTGTCACCCGTAATTCGGGAGCTGGCGCTTATTCGATCGTGACGATGCCTCCGGACAGGCCCCGATGCCGAGCGATCTCCGATAACAACTCGGCGGTGCTGATACACGACGAAAAGCAGGGCCAGCCAATGTAGCCATCTCGCTCCGCGGAGCGAGTCGGCTACTTTGAAACGCACTTCGACCCTCTACGGCATTCTGCTCGGCGTCATGCTGCTGCTGCCCATCCTGTTTGCGAAGCAACTGAGTTCGTATGTGAATGGGTGGCTCTGGCCGGCGATCCCGGTGTTGCCGGAAACCAATATCACCGGAGGTCTTGAGTTCGACGGGAAGGACGATTATGTTCAGGCCGGTCCGTTTGACTGGCCATATCCGCAGTTTACCATCGAGGCGTTCGTGACCTCGGAAGAGTCCAGCGACAACGGCACGATCGCGTATCTGACGAGTTGGGGAGACGCAGCAAAACTGGAATGGATGTCGCTCTACGACGGTAACCCTGCCGCTCCGGGAACGCGGGTCAGCGGCGCGGCGATTCAGGGGAAGACGCCGTATGCTCAGGCTTTTGGTCCATTCGTCGGAGGAATCCGTCAACATCGTGTGCTGGTGTTTGATGGCTATCACCTGCACTATTACATCAACGGAATTTGGCAGGGGAAACGGCACGCATCTGCTCACACCGGCATGGTCTGGCAAATGAAGATGCTCCGCTTTGGCTGTGACGGCGGCGAGCGACGATTCTTCCAGGGGAAGATCGACCAGGTCCGCATCTCGAAGGTGGCCCGCTACAACAACAACTTTGCTCCTGTGACGAGCGTAGCCAACGACGAAGCAACGCTCGCCCTCTACAACTTCGACGATGGTGCCGGAGATGTGTTAAAGGATGCGTCGGGCAATGGCCACGATGGTAAGGTCTTCGGGGCGAAGTGGGCCAATTCGAAGTCGGAAGACTTAGCATCGCGATCAGACTCACCGTCAGAAATTTCAAATTTGAAATCTCAAATTTCAAATTCGTCAACTGGCTGGCCCGCAGACGCACCTGCGCCGGCGATTGCTCCCTTTAACACCGAGCAGGCTCAACAGCATCAGACGGCCTGGGCCAAATACCTCGACATACCCGCTGAGTTCACCGATAAGCGCGGGACCAGGTACGTTCTGATCCCGCCAGGTGAATTCCAGATGGGTTTCTCCCAGGCTGAACTCGACACGCTGACACGGGAGCTCAAACAGGCGGGGGCCAGCGAGTATGACCTCTTCTCAGCCTCGACCAGCGCGCCGCAACATATGGTGCGAATTACGAAGCCGTTTTATATGTCGGCCCACGAAGTCACTGTGGCTGAGTACCGGAGGTTCATTGATGAAACACACTATATGACCACCGCCGAGCAGCTTGGTGGTCAGCGGAAGAAGTGGTCCGAGTATGTGGCCCACGAGAACCCGGATCGGCATCCTGTTGTGGGCGTCAGTTGGACCGATGCAGAGACCTATTGCGTGAAGCGCAGCGAACAGGACGGGGTGACATATCGGCTGCCAAGCGAGGCTGAATGGGAGTACGCCTGCCGCGCGGGAACGACGACGCTTTGGTCGTTCGGCGACAACCCCGCTCAGATTGGGGAGAATGCAGTGACAACTCCCGAAGGAACTTTCACCCAGCCCGTGGGAAGCCGGAAGCCGAATCCGTTGGGGCTGTTTGACATGTACGGTAATGCCGATGAATGGTGCCTCGACTGGCATACTCAGGACTTCTACGCGAATTGTCCGACGAATGATCCGGTCAATCTGAAGACGCCGACCGACGCGAACTCCGGGCGCGTCGCTCGCGGGTGCGGATCAATTTCCCTCCCCTGGCAACTGCGTTCCAGTACCCGCCGCTGGGACTTTCCGTCGACACCGGTGAATCTGAAGGGCTTCCGTTTGGTGCTTGCGGGGGATTTGAAGAACGCCGCAACGACTATCGCCGCGACTGGCTGGCACGGCTGGCCGGCAGACGCGCCTGCACCAGCCATCGCGCCGTTCAATGCTGAACAGGCGAAACAGCATCAGGAAGCGTGGGCGAAGTATCTCAACGTACCAGTTGAGCACACGAACTCCATCGGAATGAAGTTAAGGCTAATCCCGCCGGGGGAATTCTCGATGGGGAGTACACCAGAGGTGATTGAAGAGGCCCTCAAAGGAGTGTCTTCGGATGACAAGCAATTGCAGGAGAATATTCGAAGCGAAGGGCCATGTCACAAAGTGATCCTGACACAGCCGATTTACCTGGGCGTGAATGAAGTCACTCAGGCGGAATACGAAAAGGTAGTGGGCGTAAATCCGTCTCACTTTTCCTCGACAGGCACTGGCAAAGATGCGGTCGCAGGGCGTGCCACGGCCAATCACCCGGTGGAACAAGTAAATTGGAATGACGCGGCGGAGTTCTGCGTTAAGTTCAGCCAACAGGAAAAACTCGAGCCGTTTTATCTCCTGGGCGGTGAAGTTGTCTCGCCGCTCAGCGGCACAGGGTATCGGCTCCCCGGCGAAGCCGAATGGGAGTTTGCTTGTCGCGCAGGAACCACCACGAAATATTGGGTTGGAGATCAGGATGACGACCTGATGAGAGGGAGCTGGTTCTATGTGAACGGCGAGGCTCGGACACATTCGACGGGTGAGTTGCAAGGCAATCCGTTTGGGCTCTACGACATCCAGGGGAATGTAATGGAACTGGTGCAGGACGGTTGGAACAAGAGTTGGTACGACCAGTTCGAGGAGAAACCTTCGATTGATCCGCACAGTCCATTCTCGGTCGGGTACCAGCGCGTGGCTCGGGGCAGCCACTGGTTCATGTCCGCATCCGACTGCCGGTCGACACTTCGACACGCCATCGAAGTCCCGCGCCGTCACTCGTTCATCGGCTTTCGAGTGGCTCTGCCGATCGATGCCGTGCGAGCTGCGATGAAGCTCACCGGTGGACTGAAGACCCTGTAGTCAGCAGAGAAAACTTCCGAGTCGAATTGATTAATGGAGATTACGATTCAGCAACATGGCCGTCTACGATCGGCGAGTCCCCGCCAGGCTCTCAGAGGCCGGAGTGCGTTAGCACCCGGTTGATGCAAAAAACAGCATCAACCGGACCATGGCGTGTTCCGGCGGATCTTCCTTTAGCTCGACGTTTTTGTGAACCAGGCTCTGTTCAGCTAAATCGATCGGACAAGCTCGTAGCCAAGCTCCGCCGTCGTCCAGTCGTCGGTGATGTTGAGTGTTTCGCCCTCCGATCGGTTGCCGGTGCAGAGCATGTCGACGTCGAACTGAGCGGTCGATGCAAAGACCTTGATGTATTCCTTCGCCGTGCTGGTCGTTTTGTCTGTGGGGGCAAACATGAGCTTGAAGCGAGTCGTTCGCAGGTTGCGACCTGGTTCGACCGCAACCTGTTCTCCGGTGAGTTTCGGCCAGATCCGACTGATCGATCCGTCATAGCCAAAGCTCAGAATCTGACAGTACAACGGCTGCGCTGAGTTGTTTGCGACGAAGAAGCAGACCGATGTCCCGCTGATGATTCTGAGATCGCCTCGTGCGTCCGGAGAAAGCAGTTCGAAGTCTGTCGCCGCTGCTGTCCCTTGTGCGGTTGGCTTTGCACGATAAGCCGCGATTGTGATTTTTCCATTGAGATTGGACGGCTCTGTATTGCGAATCTCCAGTACCGCCCGTTGCTGATCGGCGATTGCCGTTTCCGAGTTTCCCCGAACACTGGAAACCGGCGTGAGTCGGGCTCCGGTCGCGATACCCGTGGCACCACTCATGATCGCACAGCGACTGGTAACCGGGTCGGCGTGTTCAATCCTCAGCCTGGCGATCGCATTGCCTGAGGTTTTCAGCAGACGAGCTGACGATGGGTAAACATCAAATTCCGCGCCCTTACTGAGACCGTGAATACGGCCTCCGTCGATCACATAAACATCGTTCTCCACCCGAGTGACGAGGAACGGAAAATCTTTGCCGGGGCGTTCGGAGCTGAACAGCAATCGATCGCGATCGCCTTCGCATTGAGGAATCTGCTCGGGGTACCACGTGCGAACTTTGTTACGAGTCATCTCGTACAATTCTCGACAGGTAACATCTCGCGATTTCAGTTCCGCGAGCGTTTCCGTCAGAGCATAGGTCATTGCACCGTACACAATCGTTTGCCCTGAGGTCTTATCGTAGTATTCCTGAGCAATCTGCTTTGCATGACAAGCGGCCAATAGCACGTAGTCGGCCATTTTTGTTTCCTGTGTGCTTCGCATGCCGGACGATTGTGCGGCCTGAGGCTTTGGCAAATTTCTGGCCGGCGGTGTTCGTAAGTCTGGCTCGCACATGCGGCCCGAGCTGCGTGTGCCCGATCCGGCGTGACAGCAGTCAAGCACAATTGTGATGCAGGATGTGTACTGGCCGAGTTCATCGATCAGTGCGCCGAGCTCCCAGTCGCGAATATCGAAGATGTCAGCCTGGCGGCTGTCATAAGGTACGATTGTTTCGTCAAAGCCACTGGGTTTCGTTTGAGTCACATCGCGGTTGAGTGAACCGTGCCCGCTGAAGTGAAACAGAAAAGCGGGCTCGGGCGATGGACGTCCTGACTGAGCCCAGATCCTCGCAGGCTCGATCAGTTGTGTTCGGAAAGCGTTAATGATGCCGGCCCGAGTCGCCTGAGCTTCCGTGAGAGTCAGCAATTGCAATTGCTCGGCGAACATCTTCTGAAGGACCGCTGACACACGACCAACATCGTTCACGCATCCGCTCAGCGGATAGTTTTTGAGCCTTTCAGCTTTGTAAATATTGATGCCAACCACCAGCGCGTGAAGTTTAGTCATGGTGTTGTTCCTGCAACTTTCCTGAACATGGCGGGGCGTTAACTAACAGGGACAGAACTATTCAAAAGGCTCCGTGATCTTCTGATATCGGCCAAGTGATCCGAATGCTCGAGGATCAAATTGTCCGCGTTCGAAGATGGACATTCGAGCATCCAGATTGCGTCCCGCTTTCAGGCGGGCCGAGGTGCCCCAGCCGGACTTGTTATCCTGCGTCGCCGATTCCGGGTGAACTCGATACTTCACAAGAACATCGCGAGAGACAGCGAAACGAGTGCCATGAAAGAGTAGTCGCTGCTGAAACTCAGAATCAACGCTGGCTCGATTCATCAGGCGATCTCCAAAGTCCGCGAATCCTCCCAACATCCTGAACATGTCCACGCGAAAAACGGCCGTGGGATTTTCAAGAAAGTAACCATGTCGACTGCGAAGCGGAAAGAATGATCGTCGGATTTGAACTCTCGGCTCGAGGACTCGTGATTCATGAGGCTTGAAGATCGGGCGAATTACCTGTTCGCCGCCAAAGAGTTCTACGGTGGCGCCGAAGACATCCGCGTCGGCATAGTGGAGCATTTGCCCGGCCCACCACAAGCGACTGGGCAGGCTGATGTCGTCCGCATCCTGAACCGCACACAGCGGTGTTTCAAAGTAGCGAACGGCATTGTTGAATGACTGGAATTGCCCGATGTTTTCACGATTTCGGTAGGTTCGAATATTCGGTTGTTTCGACCAATGCCTGAGAAAGGTGGACGCATCTTCCGGGCTGGCGTCGTCAATCAGATGAATGACAACTTCGCAGCGCTGCTGATTCAATAAGCCCTCAAGAGCCTGCTCGACGTAATCGAGATGTCCGTGAAATGGCAGCACAACATCAACCGCGACCGGCACGGCCGGGAATCCTGTTCCGTGTTCCGCATCAGAACGACTTTCTTCGGGGATGACCGGCAAAACCGTGATCGAAGGGAATGAGTTAATCTCACGTGGTAGTTCAATCAAAGCCTCCGGGCTAATCGCGATGTTTCGATCCTGCCGATGAGCGCGCCGAACAAAACTCACCTCTTCATTTTCAACTCCCGCGATGCCTCGCAGATCAACGAACGTGCAACGGCGAAAAACAAGAGTGGCCGGGTTGAAGCGAATCTCATCGATCGCTGTAACCTGTGTTTCAGCCGGTATGGCATTTGATTCCGCTGGCGGCGTCAACAACTGAGCCGCAAAGATCTCGGCCCCGTCAGATTCCAGCCGCTCGATGGATTTCGCGAGGCGATCGGACGTACTGATTCCCCCGGCCGGTTGAATAGCCACCAGTGACGTCGACAAAGATTCGATGAGTTCATGTACCGCCATCAGCGATGATGTTCCGGGAGACATTCGATGGCGTCGGACATTCCAGCGTCCGGAGAATTCATCGAAGGTTTCGGACGCATTGCCCGTATCGATAAGATGCAGGAATGGAGCGACGCCTTCCTGTTCCAGAATGCTCTGGATTGATTCGCGCAGCAGAGGACTGGATTCGTGAGCGCAGAGAATGACGTCGCAGGCGGGAGTTGATTTTGACTGCGTCGCACGTGGCGGTGTTGTCAATGCCTGCAGGGCGGCATTGTAAGCCCCGTTGAGGCGGCGTTCTCTTTCCGGCGTCAGAGTTCCCTGCTGCGTGGCATGCTCAAGAGCTGTCTCGGTGATCTGCAGCAACAGGGAAGGGAGCACCGGGTGACCATGCAGGGCCTGATCCGCCGAATGCTTCAGGCACGCCGC
>JBILXT010000379.1:0-7026 GCA_044378235.1 Planctomycetaceae bacterium | reverse complement strand
GAGAATGTCGATTCGGCCGGTCTGAGCCATCACCTGATCGACCATCTGCTTCACACTGTCAGGATCCGTTACATCGGCGGAAATCGGAATGCTGGGCTTGCCAAAGCCTGCGGTGATCTCCTTCGCCACGGCCGTCGCTTCATCTAAACCTCGACTGACAATTACTGTCGTAGCACCAGCCGAGGCCAGTCCCGCGGCAATGGCCGCGCCGAGGCCTTTGGAACCGCCGGTGATGATGGCAACCTGGCCCGTCAGATCGAACTGACGGACACCGGGCAGGGTTTTCAGATCGACTTCGGGAAGAACAGAAGTGGTCATGGTGGAGTCCTGAAAGTAGCCAGCGTATTTCACTCCTTAACGGCCGTGTCCCGCCAAAGAGTTCGCTACCATTGAGATCGGGCAGACATCATCGCTATAGTCCGCCTCCATCGGAAGCCAGCACTGGCAGTTTCATTGCAGATTCACGTCATTTCACTCCGTCCTGAAAACAGACCGCTCATGAAAGCCATTCGACTCGAAGAACCGCGCCGCTTTGAATACGTGGACATCGCTGATCCCGGTCCACCCGGCCCCGGGCAGGTTCTTGTGAGAACTCACCGAATGGGAATCTGCGGGACAGATCTCAGCGGTTTTCTGGGGAAATTCCCGTTCTTCAAGTACCCGCGCGTTCCCGGCCACGAACTGGGCGTCGAAGTGCTGGCGGTCGGCGACGGCGTTACGAATGTCAAAGTTGGTGATCGCTGCAGCGTCGAACCCTACATGAATTGCGGAACCTGCTTTGCCTGTCGTCGCGGACAAGGGAACTGCTGCACAACACTGAACGTCATCGGCGTGATGATCGACGGCGGCCTGTGCGAACGCTTTCTGATCCGCGGGGAGAAACTGCACCCGTCTGCGAAGTTGTCTTACGAACAGCTCGCTCTTGTCGAAACGCTGGCGATCGGATGCCACGCGACAGATCGAGGTGCCTCAACCACCGGCGACCATGTTCTGATCATTGGAGCAGGGCCGATTGGCCTGGCCACTCTGGAGTTTACTCGCCTGACTGGTGCCACAGTCACCGTGATGGACATGGTGCAGAGCCGTCTCGACTTCTGCAAACAGCAGTACGACATTCAGCACACGATTCTGTTCAAGAACGATGGCAGCGAACTCGAGCAGATGAAAGCCATCACCGGCGGTGACATGTATCTGGTTGTCACCGACGCAACGGGCAATAAGTATTCGATGTCATCGGCGATGAAGTATGTGGCTCATACGGGTTCGCTGGTTTACGTCGGTATCACGACGGAGGAGGTTTCGTTCCTGCACCCGACGCTCCATCGCCCTGAAATGACGCTGAAGGCATCTCGTAATGCTCTGCCCCGTGACTTCGGCCGCATCATTCGACTGATCGAAGACGGCACGATCAATACGACCCCGTGGATTACTCACCGTACGCCGTTTGAGAAAATGGTGGCCGAGTTCGAATCGTTTACGCGTCCGGAAACGGGAGTCATCAAAGCTGTTGTGGATGTTTCTACGGCGGGGTGAGGAAATGCGAAATCACTGCAACGAGGGGCTGCAGCGACTCACGGAGAATTAAATCGAGTTGCGAAGACGGAGAGCGAGTTTAGGAGTAAGATTAGGATTAGGAGTAAGATAAAGATTAAGAATAGGCTTAAAGGACAGGGCAACTTAGAGGGATGATGCCCTGCCGCTCGCTGACGTTAGGCGGCTCGGGCCATGGCTGTGGCTGGGTGATGGACGCCCATTGCGGATTCCATGTCCAGCACTTCTGCAGCCAGAGCAAGATAATCAACAGCTCCCGATGACGTTGGTGCATAGTCCATAATGGATTGGCCAAAGCTTGGTGCTTCAGCCAGCTTGATATTGCGGCGAATTTTTGACTTGAAGATCTTCGCTGAAGCCCACGGAGTATCTCCGTCGCTGGCATGCAGGAACTGCTTCAGATCCTCAGTCACGTCAGCGGCCAGCCGAGTACCGGATTCGTACAGGCACATCATGATGCCTGTAACGCGGAGGTCACGATTCAGGCGGCGAGTGACCAAAGCTGTCGTTTCAAACAGTTTGGAAAGACCCTGCAACGCAAAGAAGTGTGGCTGCAGTGGAATGAACACTTCGTTGACCGCGGTCAAGGCGTTAATCGTCAGGATGCCCAGCGACGGAGGACAATCCATGACGACATAGTCGAAACGGTTCTGCTCCTTCCAGTGCTGCATGGCGTTTCGCAGGAAGAATTCGCGTCCCTGAGTTCCCGCGAGTTCCACTTCTGTCGCGGCCAGATCGATGTTCGCCGGAATCAACGACAGATTCTCTCCAACCAGCTGACGAGCATGATCAAGCGTCGTCTGCTGAGTAAACACGTCGTAGACAGTCGGCATGTCCGGACCAGCTTCAACGCCGACGTGGAACGATGCATGCCCCTGCGGATCAAGATCCATCAGGCAGACTCGTCGACCTTCGCGAGCCAATGCCGCAGCCAGGTTCACACTTGAGGTTGTCTTGCCAACGCCACCCTTTTGATTCATCACAGCAATACTGCGCATGGAGCTGAGTCCTTCGCCCGGAGTAAACTGAATTCCAAGAAGCCGCTGCGATGTCGCTGAGCGGGAGTGTGAATCTAGCCCGTTCGTCAATCTCTCAACAGATCAGACTGCGCCTCAGGAAACAGGCAGTGCTCCCTCGTCGGCAGATTCGGCCGAAGATCTTCAATATCGGCCACTTTTGCCGAAACAAAAAGGTGCCAGCAGCAAAGGATGCCACTGAAGATCGAGCCACATCCAAACGGAGAAATCTGCCGAAACAGCGTCCACGGCCGCGTTCTGGATTGCATTGATGTCCAGGTTTCCGGTTGACAACGGCCGCAAGCGTGAAATGCTTCGGGATGGCACGACGGAAGGAGCCTAAATCGACCTTCGGTTCTTTCCATGACTTCATATTACAAAGCAAAGTGTGGGTGAGAGACGTTGAACCGGAATTCAATCCCTTGCTGACGCTTCAAGACTGTGAGTTTATTTGTAGGACGGCCTTTTCAGGCCGTCGTCGCCACCGAAACGCGGTTGATCTCGACGCCCTGAAAAGGGCGTCCTACATTCTTTCACAGTCTCTTCGGTTCGGCATTAAGGTCAGCTATTTCAACACTGTCCCGTGAATTACATGCCAGAAAACACCTCTGGAGTCAGTTTTTGAAAACCGCTATAAGGCGGAACTCTGGTAGTCTGCCGGGCGGTCTGCTCGCGTCGATTGCCGGACCGAACAGTTAAGAAAGAGTCTTCCGCAGGCATGGATGCCGGACGTAAAACCGCTTCGAAACTGTTCAAAACGCGTGGAATTCCCTGCGATTTCGCAGATTGTCGTTTCATCGGAAGGAGTCCGATGGTGAGAATCGTCATCGCCATAATTGCTGTCACAGTTGTCTTCCCATCAACCGTCGCCACCGCTCAGACAAAATCGTCGAGCGCTCGACCTCCGCAGCTTTCTCGCGGCCAGGCCTCTGGCACCGCGCGGCCGGCTGGTCAGTCCACAACGGCTCGCCCCGTGAGCCGAACACAGGTCACTGCTGAAGGCGGTGGGGACCCAGCGGCCCCCGCAGCTGACGGAGCAAAAACCGTCGATGCCGGCACGGCTGTGATCCAGATGAAGAATGATGTGCTCAATCAGCAGGCACCGGAAATGTCTCCGGAGTTGGTGAAAGAGCTGGATCGAATTCTGGAGTTCTGGTCTGCTTCGAGCGAAGACATTACTCGTCTTCAGGGCAAGCACTTCCGAATTGTGTACGACACCGCCTTCGAAGTTGAGAAGCAGTCGGAAGGCGAATTTGCTTACGAGAAAGCCGACAAAGGTCGACTCGATATTACACCAGTCGAAGTCACACCACAGCTCGTCGCAGCCCGCGAACAGGAAGCCGCGAAAGCTAAAGCAGAAGGTCGCAAACCTTCTGTACGTATCGGCAAGAACGGCAAACCTTTTACGCTCGTCATGGAACAGCCTGAACGCTGGAGCTGCGATGGTCAGCGAGTTTACAGCATGGACATGGAGAAGAAGGAAGCGATCGTCGCTCAGTTGCCCGCCGATATGCAGGGCAAGAATATTATGGACAGCCCACTGCCGTTCCTGTTTGGCATGCCTCCGGAAAAGGCCAAGCATCGATTCACAATTTTCTTTACGAACTCACAGTTCGACCCAAAGTCCGGACGAGCCAAGCTTACGATCTATCCACGACTTCCACAGGACGCCACCAACTGGCGACAGGCTGATGTGATTCTCGATCTGAAAGAATTCCTGCCGACGGCCGTACAGTTACTCGATCCGGCCGGAACCAAGATCACTGTGTACCGCTTTCAGGACTTCAAGAAGAACGAAAAGGAATGGCTCGGAAACTGGATAAACGCGGATGTTCGAACACGATTCACTCCCGATCTTCGCGACTTTCAGGTGCAGGTTGTTGGCGAAGAACGTCCTGGTGAGATTGCTGAAAATGCTGCCAAGCCACCCATCGGCGACGGCCCTCCTGCTTTGGTCAACGTGAGTGGGCTTAATCACAACGATGCTGTCAAGCAGTTGCAACGACAGGGGCTGCAACGCGTCAAGGGCGCAGCGAACCAAATCATCCTCGAAGCTGGCCCCCCGGCAAAGAACTCTGATGAAGTCTTCACCGTGAAATCACAGGAGCCAGCTCCCGGAACTCCCGTGAAACCGGGAATGAAAGTCAAGTTGACGATCTACACAGATCCCAATGCGGCCAAGAAGCAGTAGCATCGGCCTCAAACGAGACAGATGGTGTCGACGATCCAGAATGCACAAGACACGCGGAAGGATGTAACAATCCTCTCCGCGTTTTTCATTGGATGATCACGACTTCAGACTCTGCCAACTGGATGCTAAGGAACCGTCCAGCATAACTTCCAAATGTTTGCTTGCATTGAAATCCCAACCCGAAACGTCAGTCAGGAATCTTGTGCTGCATCCTGATCCCTCGCGGACGCGTTTTGAAGTTGCGCATTCTCAGGCCCGGCGGGCCGACATATCTAATGCCTGTGGCGTGAGCCACCGGTATACGAACATAAGGGATCTGAGACCCGGAGGGTCGACACAAGGGCGTATGTGTCGGCACTTCAGGCCGGCAACAAAGTGATTTTTGCAGTCCGGTGGCTCACGCCACCGGCAGAGGATGTGCAGGGCTGCCATCCCTAACCAAAAACACGCAACTTTAGAACTGACGCTTCGGGCGGGGATAGAAGGAACGTTTTTCCCGATAGTTTCCTGACGAGACATTCAGAATACCGCTCTCACGGCATTGTTACGCACACCAGATTTCCGTCAGCGTTTCTGCCAAAAACACGACGGTCTGCCAGAATGGGAGATGTCCAGCACCGGCCGGTCAGAAACTTCGTTCGTGCGAGTTCCTTGAAACCATCGGAAGCCACACTCGCGAGTACCAGATCACCCGTCTCCGCCAGAATTATCAGTTTTCCATCAGCGACGATCAATGAGCCACAGCCGAGTCCTCGCTGCTTCCACTTGAGTTCTCCGGTTTCATACCTGACGCAGTTCAACGTCACATTGCGGCCGTTATGAGAATCACCGTCGAAACCATAGAGAAAACCATCGATCAGGATCGAGTTATTGAAATGGTTCCGCATGTTCGTGTTTGCATACAGGCGTTCGAGTTTGCCGTCGGCCAGACGAAACAAGCCGCAGCCGACTTTGTAGCCGGTTGAGATATAGATCGTGTCGCCGACCACAATCGGAGTTGTCGCGTTGGTCTTGTAGGGTGACTTCCAGGCCGTGAATGCGACCTCGCTGCCGTCGTCCGCCTTCAGAACTCGCAGGCCATCACAATCCAGTGTTGCAATCAGCGTCTGCCCGCCATGCTCGAAGACAGTTGCCGAACCATAGCCCGCTTCGTGCAGCTCCGTCTGCCACAGCTTCTTGCCAGTAAGCTTGTCAAAACTGACAACTCGACCTGCTTCCAGAATCAACTGATTGCCCAGAATGCGAGGAGAACTGCTGAAGCCCCACTCGGGCAACTTCACTCCCAATTCCTGCTGCAACATGGATTTCCAGATGACACTTCCGTCTTCAAGATTGAGACAAAACAGCTGCCCCTCTTTCCCAACTGTGTAGACTCGCGATTCGTGAATCGTCGGAGTTGCCCCCGGACCACCTTCATGCAGATTCGGCAGCAATTGCCCCGGATAAGTGTGCTTCCAGAGCACTTCCCCGTTGGCAGCATTCAAACACCAGACAGTCTCGGTTTCATCGGCATGCCCCATCGCCAGCAGTCGATTGCCAACCACTGACATTGAACTGAACCCGGTGCCAATTTCACGAGTCCACTCGGGAGCCAGCCCGTCCGTTGGCCACGTGGACGCAAAGCCCGTTTCTTTCGAGATGCCGTTGAACGCCGGACCACTCCAGTTCGGCCAGTCGTCGCAGAAGGCAACCTGAGGAGCAAGGGAAAGAAGGACCGCGAATAGCCTCCACAAAGAGGCTCGGGTAACCCGTGGCAAAGTAATCATAAGACTCTCCGTGTCTGGAGGTTTGGAAGACAGAATCCTCATTCTGAGTCACAGCGATTCACTTGTCTACCGGTGGCAACGTCTATCGCCCGCATGTCGAAAAGAGTTGCCATTGACGAACTCACGGCGAGCCCACGGCGTCAGCCGTGCGGGTGCATTCCCACGAGCTCTCATGCAGACATTTCAAAAATCGCAAAGCGACGTGCGTGAGTGCTCAGCAACAAATGCAAACCGCACAGCTCACGCTGTGGGCTCGCCATAACGTGAACTTCACAGGTGATATCCCCATACAGCAACTCACGGCGAGCCCACGGCGTCAGCCGTGCGGGTGCATTCCCACATACTAACCGGCAGAAATTTCAAACATCGCAAGGCGACGTGCGTGAGTGCTCAGCATCAAATGCAAACCGCACAGCTCACGCTGTGGGCTCGCCATGACCTTAATTTCACAGGTGATGTTTCCATGCAGCAACTCACGGCGAGCCCACGGCGTCAGCCGTGC
>JBILXT010000378.1:0-7062 GCA_044378235.1 Planctomycetaceae bacterium | reverse complement strand
GCGGACACGGCACCCGGTTTGCCGAGGACTTGTCCGTTCAAATCCACCAACTGGTCAGAGCCAATAACGATGGCTTCGGGAAACCGCCGAAACACCGCCAGCGTTTTTTCCTTCGCAAGGCGTTGAGCAAGCCTATCGGGAGTCGGTTCCAGATCGTGAAACGCGTGCTCGTCGACATCGGGCGAAATGAAATCAAAGCTGGCAAGCAGTCGTCCGAGCAGCTCACGCCGGTAACGTGAGCTGCTGGCCAGGAGGATTTGCAGTGACATAGACGACTCCGTTACCTTCGTTCATCAAAGGCCGGAAGAAAGCTTAACGATGAATAGTTCAACTGTCGCAAAATTTCATTTATTGACGCCACTCAGCTTGCCTGGGTGGTGAAGCGTTTGGCAACCAGAACTGAATCGGAGACTTAAGGAAGAGCCATTTCTCTGGTTGCCAAACCACCTCACCTTCGGCACGAGGCCGAAGGGGTCGTTTTTGAACACTTGCACTAATTCAGAGTCATCGACTTCAGAAACGGATACTGATCAGCGTTCTGAATGCCGTCAGTGGAAAGACCTTCCGCATACCAGGCAGGGTTGTTCTGGAAACGCTGGCGATTCTCTTCGCTCTGGAAGAAGAATAAACGGCCTTTGTAGATCGATCCCAGTTCAATGGCCCCAACTTCCACGCGGCGAGCCAATTGCAATTCCACGGGATCACAGCCATGCAAACGAGGGATGTATTGTTCAGGGCTTGCCAGAAACAGTTCGCGTTCTTCAGTCGTCTGGAAGAAGTAATCAACTCCCAGATAGCTGCCGATGAACTCTTCTTTCCCCTTCACCCATTTCTGTTCTTTCTGCATAGCGACCGGTGAGTATCCGCCAAGTCCAACCACGTGACCTTCGCGTTTCACAAGGAGGCAAGGCCGCAGGTTTTCGTCCAGTGAATCCCCTGTTGCGTTTTCATTGGTCGAACCGACCAGAGTTTTCACGTTCTGCAGGCGAGCCACATAGTCGGTCAGAGAAGTTCCGCCCACGTAGCGACGCAGTTCCTTGCCGTCATCGCCAAGGAACACTTCGGTCGGAAGTGAAGCAATGCCGTACTGAGAAATGAGTTCCGGATGATGGTCGGCGTTGATTTTGACAGCAACGACTTCCGAGCCCAGCATCTTCAGGACGGAATCCTGATTCATCACGGAGGATTCCATTGTGCGGCAGGCGCCACACCAATCAGCTTCGAAATGCAGCAGCAGCGGCAATTTCTTTTCGAGAGCGATCGCTTTCGCTTCTTCAAATGAGTGCATCCACTGTTTTTCAGCGGACACTTTGGCGGAGGCCAGAGGATCGGGCATGCCAGCTATTGGCATCTCCACAACATCCATATCCGGCGCGTAAGACAAGATCGTGACGGACAGAGCCATCAGCGTACTAACGGAGATCATCCGCAGCATCCTTTCAGACTATCGGAAGGTCGCGGCACTTCCGTCCTGAAAGGCCCCGCGATCGACAGAGACCAATATGGTCTCGGGAAAAAACACGGGCCTCATGCCCGTTTCCGTTTCCATGGTTTGCGTATGTCCTGCAGAACGACGCCCACCGAAATTGATGCCTCAGGCCGTCGCCTGAGGCATCGATTCATCCTCAGCACACAACCAGACTAAGCTGGCAGAATGCCTTTTGTTGTCAGGTAAGCAATAACTTCGCGAGCCAAAGCTTCAACACCTTTGTTGTCAGAATCCAAAACGATCTCGGGATTCTCAGGAGCTTCGTAAGGAGCGCTGATGCCAGTGAAATTCTTGATTTCGCCAGCGCGAGCCTTCTTGTAGAGACCTTTAGGGTCGCGAGATTCGCAGGTTTCCAGGCTTGCCTGAACCAGAATCTCAATGAACTCGCCCTGTGGCATCAATGCTCGCACAAGGTCACGGTCAGCCTTGTAAGGAGAAATGAAGGCGGTTGAAACGATCGTCGCAGCGTCGGCGAACAACTTGGAAACTTCACCGATCCGGCGAATATTCTCCGTGCGGTCTTCCGGTGTAAAACCAAGATTCTTGTTCAGTCCCATGCGGATGTTGTCGCCATCCAGAACGAAAGTATGCACTCCTCGTTCGTGGAGCAACTGATCCACTGCATTGGCGATCGTGCTCTTTCCGCAACCGCTCAGACCGGTAAACCACAGAACCGCACCGCGATGTCCGTTCAGTTTCTGTCGATCTTCGCGAGTAATGTTGTGTGCATGCCATGTAACGTTTGTCGCCTTCTGTTCAGCCATCCTTCGTGTGACTCCAGCAAAAATCTCGTGAGAGTTGATTGAAATGCCCGGTCCTGAATCCAATTCCAGGTCGACGGTGCCAATTCACGTGCATCCTTATGGCAACCCGCCTTCGGACTTTTCTTCATTGCTGCCGGACCTTTCCGGTCAGCACGGTCGCGTGATCCGGGGATCATAGGGAAGCAGGACATACCCGCAAACCGTCCCGCAAGTGCCGGTGCATTCTGGCGAACTTTTCTCAGAAAATAACTGTTCTAATGTTCCGTATTCCGTAAAAACCAGGGGCAATGAGTAGTGTTGGAGGTTTAGGGTCTCGAAATCTCCTCGCCAAACCTCAGCGGTTTCAACTTTCAGGCCAGGGGTCCAAAGGTGGAACAGAAGGCTCAGTGATGATTCACTCATGATCCACCAGCGATTTGCAGCCAACTGAAGCCGAAGGAAGACCGCACGACTCACTCTAAACGCTCACTGGCTCTCACGCACTTGGCGCCGACAAGCTTTCCATCCGGCGAGCGTCCGCTGACGTCCCTGGCAACTTCACCTTCGCCCGTTGTGAAGTCATACAGTCCCAGCGTTCTGGACATCGACGAGCCGAACAAACGCTTCGTGGACAAGAGCCGTGGCCTGCAGCGTCTGTCCCGGATTCTCCTGAGTCATCTTTGACGCGGCCAACGTCCGCAATTCCTCATAAACCAGCGGAAGAAGCTGATCAGCCGCCAGAGCGTCGCCGCGTTGGCCCGCAGTGAGAAGTTGTGAGATATCAGGCATCTGACCAGGGACCTGCGTTCCGAGAAACCGTTTTTCACAGTCAATGATTATCTTCTGCACGCTAGTAAGTCGGCTGTGTGCTCGCGGAGCGCGTGATGGAGAACGTCGCCTCAACGATGGCGGCGTGCAGAATAGTTGCTCACGGTCAGAAAGCTTCAATCCAGGACAAGACAGAACGTGCCATACCGCGTTTTCTTCCCGGAATGTAATCTCAGTAAACGGGAACAGCCGTGTTTCGGATTCCCGAAACCTGTTACGGCTTCGATGGAAGGGAAATTGGCGGGGTTCCTGCATATCATCAGGTGTTCTGGTACGGGAATGCAGTTTTGCCGCAAAAGGATCCCATTAAGGGGTAGCCTGCGGTTCGGTCCCGAACCAGGCTGCAACCACAGACATGACTGCGGCGTGATCCTCTGACTTTGATTCATTTGCGATACTGGAATTCCGTATGTCGTCCGGACCTGATTCATCACAGCGAGAGAATTACGCGGCCGCAGGAAGTCGTCCCGAGGAACTGCCACCAGTGACGCCGCCGTCGGCCGGCTACATCGTGCAGCTCTTTCTGATTCCGGCTTTGATCGTAATGGCGGTTGTGGCCGTTTGGGCTCTGTTCGGCAAACTGGCCGATTCTGAAAGTGACTGGCAACAGCTTGTGGCAGAACTCGGCAGCAGTAACGAACATCGTCGTTGGCGAGCTGCACTCGGACTGGCCCAGATCCTGCGTAACGAGGAGATCACTCCGCCGGAAGATCGCGAGCCCCTGGCGAAGCATCCGCTGGTGATTGATTCACTCACGGACCTACTGAGCCTGTCGTTGAAAACTCAGACGCCTTCCGAGGAAGACCTGAGTCATCAGGAATATCTGGCTCGAACACTCGGCGCGCTAAACGCGGATGAGAAGACATTGCCGGTACTGGCCGAAGCCGCCGGAGAATCCTACAACGTCGAAGTTCGCAAGAGTGCTTTGATGTCGATCGCGGTGATCGCCGGCCGCCGTTTCGATGCCATCACGGGTTACTCAGCCAAAGATGACAAAACAACGGCCAGCGACAAGACGAAATCCGTCCCACTGGAGAATCCAACGATCTCCGACGAAGCCGTGCTGCAGCGATTAAAGTTGTGTGCGCAAGATAAGGAACCTGTCGTACGTCATCTGGCGGGATTTGCGATTGGCAACGTCGGAGGTCCGTATGCGGTTGATCAGCTGAAGGTCATGCTCCTTGATGGTGACCGCTTTGCTCGCGCGAATGCAGCAGTGGGACTTGCTCGCAACGGCTCCACCGACGGTGTACAGGTGTTGACGGAACTACTGAACGAATCGCTGCTCCCGTTTGATGCCTCATCGATGAAAGGCAAGACCGCCAACGAGATCCAGTTAGCCGAGAACAACTTTCTGGTCGAACAGCCATCGCTTGTTCGCACCTGCCTCCGAGCTGTCAGCGATCTCTGGCCTCGTTTGGCTGACGCTCAGAAGGCTGACCTGAAGGCCGTCCTGGAAAAGATCTCAAAGGATTTCTTTGCACCGCAGGTTCGGATTCAGGCCGACGAACTGCTGCGAAAGATTGCGACGCCGTAGTTCTGCTGGCGAGCGAAATTACGATCTAGATTGCATACGCGGCGCCGGCATCAGTCGGCATCGTCCCTGAGTTCCTCAATGTAGGCCGATTGAAGCCATCGCCACGAAAACGAACTGAGGCTTCGGCTGGCCGTTAATCGACAGAAGATTCCCGGTCCACGCAGGCGGGCCTTCAAGGGGCAAGCGGTGCCGGTGCCTTGTTTGCGTTGACGAGTTCGACCATTTTGGGCCACTCCGGATGTTCATGCAAACTGAGCAGATCCGGATCCTTTTGCATGTGTTCTGAATCGCCGAACTTCAACTCCGCCGTCAGCCTTAGCAGCTCAATCGCCTTCTCAGCATAGGCCTTCTTTTCTTCCGCCGAAGGCAACTTGCTTTCTGTGGCTCGAGCATAAGTGCAGGCACCGTTGTAGAGGCTGGTCCAGTCCTTCGGAGACATCGCAATGACCTTATCAGCATGAGCAAGGCCACCCGCGATATCATCGAGTCGTACCATCACGAGAGCGATCATACTTTGAGTTTCGATATCTTCAGGGGACAAGCGATCCGCGGTTCTCAACGCGTCCATCGCCTGTGAAAATCGACCGGCATGCATTTCCTCCGAGGCCACGCGCACGTAGGCTTCGGGCAAAACCGGATCGACTTCCAGGCATAACTTCAGGCTCTCGGCAGCCTCCTTTAACTTTCCTTCTCGCCGCAGCTGAGATTCCTGCCGCAAGTACTCAAATCCCGCCGTCGTATAAAAGGTACGCTGTCGCTGGCTAACCGCCATTTCACTGATGTACTTATTGGGGTCACGAGCCAGACGATTTATCGCCCGGCGACATTCCGGATGGACAAAAGCTGACAGATGAGTCAACAGCGTTTGGTACATCTGCAAGCCATCGACGGAAGCATCTCGAGTTCCCTCAAGACCGGCGGCATAAGCCTGAGCATGATCGCACAGAATCTTCAAAGACTCCTCGGACGCATCCTGCGACAGCAATGGGATAGCCAGTTGCCAATGTCGTTCTTTTTTCGCAAGCAGTTCCGCTGCCAGAGATCTCCAGCGAGGATGATCAACTCGAGCAAGGTGCTGAATCAGGGCAGACTGCTGAGGGACGGAGTATTCAGCCGGATTCTCTGCCATTTCGTTCAATTGTTCCGGAGAGGCACATTCCAGAGCGGCGTTCAGAAACTGCGATGCTGTCCCTTCATCTTTGGCCGCCAGGCGAAAACTGCCCATTAGCGAATCGGTCCATTCCGGATCACGATACTTTATCGCCGCGGTGCAGATGGCTGCGGAAACCTGCCCCTCCCGTAGGCGCCGTGTGACACATTCTCGAATCAGTGCATCGTTGCCCGAGACCTTTAAATTCAGCAGATGCAGGACGAACATATCCTGAATCGTCGGATTGCGAATGTTCAGAAGGTCTTTTCGAATCGCCTGTTCAATTCGGGATTCATTCTGAGCAGACAGAAATCGCAGCGCGCCACCAACGTTCTTCGAGGGAATCGTTGCCGAATCAGGCTGAGCGGCCTGTCTCAGAAAGACCAGAACATAGTCCACAACAAGCGGCAACCAACGTTCATCCGGATAATCAGAAATTGCCTGTATGACCTCAGACTGCAGCTTAGGCGTCGTCGCTCCCGCTTTCCAGATCTCAGCCATCGCGGCTTCTGCGGCATTGTCACGACTTTTGACGAGCGAACGCAGAGCGACCTGTGCCACACGCTCGTCCTCGTCGAGACACATCTCCTTGAGCGCATTGATAGCTTCTTCTCCGGGGATCAGATTCAGATAAGCCGCGATCTCAGATTTCACTGTCGAGTTACCCGTCTGTGCCTGCTCGATGATCGCACGAGCTTGCTCAGCCGTCAGTCGATCAACGGCTCCCGCCATCGCAGCTCGACGCACACCGCCGTCTGGATTCCGAAGATCCGCAACAGCTCTTTCGACAGGAACGAAACGGTAAATGGGGGTCAAGGCGGCACAGACGGCATCATCCAGTGTTCTGTGATGGACCACCTGGGTACGAGAATTCCGGAACACGCGTTCGGAGCTCTCAGAGAAGTCCGCCAGCGAAACGTGCTTCAGTTTTACAGCAGTTTTGGGCAGAGGAATCATGGTCGGGGGCCCTTGTGAATCCTCCGTTTTTTCCTCCACCAGCGACGCCAGAAACTGCATGCACTCGGCGTGCACTGCTGGCGTCTCCGACGTCAGCGGAGTGAAGACAACTCGCTGAATCCCCTGATCGGAAATCTTTTTGAGATCGTCACACAAGACCCAGGTGGCAAGAATGTCCAAAGGCCGACGCACCGAGACAACAGCCAATTCGCGTTCAACGCCCAGATACTTTTCCTCGAAGCGATTGAGCTTTCGAATCGCCTCGTTGAGATTCAGCCTGATAACCTCCCGCGATGCCTTTTCTTTGGCATCGGGAGTTTTCTCAGCATCCTGTTCGTCATGTTTCTCTTTTTCACGA
>JBILXT010000377.1:0-7063 GCA_044378235.1 Planctomycetaceae bacterium | reverse complement strand
ATGGAAGCTCGAGGCATTGAGCTGAAGTATACGGACCGGATGGAAGATCTGACGGCGGAGACGCTGGCCGACTTTGATGGGTTGGTTCTGTACGCCAACATCGACAAGATCGAAGACGCGCAGGCCAAAGTTGTGCTGGATTACGTCGCAAGCGGTAAGGGATTTATTCCGCTGCACTGTGCGACGTTCTGCTGGCGGAACAACTCCGAGATCGTAAAGCTCATGGGGGGCCAGTTTCAGCGACATGGCGGGCAGGTATTTGGCGTCGTCAATGCGGATCCATCACATCCGATCATGAAGGACTTCGGCGGCTTCACGAGCTGGGACGAAACGTACATCCATACTCTGCACAACGAAGAAAACCGCACTGTTCTCGAATACCGTGTCGAAGGCGATCAGGCTCCGGGCAATACAAAAGAACCCTGGACGTGGGTTCGCACGCATGGTAAGGGTCGAGTTTTCTACACGGCCTGGGGGCATGATTCGCGCACCTGGACAAATCCCGGCTTTCCGAATCTTGTTGAACGTGGCATCCGCTGGGCCTGTGGAAAAGATGTCTCAGTAGTCCCTGCGTTTCATGACACCGAATCGTTTACACCGCCAAAAATGACGGAACTGACGAAGGATGTGAAGCCCTTTGAATTCGTCGATGTCGGTCCAAAGATCCCAAACTACACGCCTGGCAATCGCTGGGGAGTTCAGGGCGATCCGAAGACGACGATGCAGCTGCCGCTGAGCGTTGAAGAGTCCATGAAGCACTATTCCATGCCCGAAGGCATGGCGCTGCGACGATACGCCGATGAAAGCAACTTCCAGGCAAAGCCAATCGCCATGAACTGGGATGAGCGAGGCCGCCTGTGGATCTGTGAGACGCTCGACTATCCCAATGAGCTTGGGCAAAACCGTGACCGCATCCGGATTTGTGAAGACACCGACGGTGACCATGTTGCTGACAAGTTCACGATCTTCGCCGAAGGTCTTTCGATTCCAACCGCAATCATGATTTATCGAGGTGGTGCGGTTGTTCACAATGCGACAGAAACGATCTACCTGAAAGATACGGATGGCGATGACAAAGCCGATCAGACGACAGTGCTGATGACGGGTTTCAGCGCTGGGGATACTCACGGAGGTATCAGCAACTTCCGTTACGGTCTGGACAACTGGATCTGGGCGATGCAGGGCTACAACGACAGCACTCCAGAGTTCGATGGCAAGAAAGCTGACTCATTCCGTCAGGGCTTCTGGCGATTCAAGCTCTCGACCACCGACCCTCCTAAAGTGACCGCTGTTGAGTTTATTCGATCGACGAACAACAACACGTGGGGACTTGGGCTGAGCGAAGACGGACTTGTGTTCGGATCAACAGCTAACCACAACCCCAGCACATTCGTGCCGATTCCCAATCGCTATTACGAAAAGGTCCGCGGCTGGGCGGCTCCGGATATTGGCACGATCGCGGACACATGGAAGTTCAGTCCGATCACAGAAAACATTCGACAGGTAGACCAGTTTGGTGGCTATACGGCCGGTGCCGGGCATGCATTGTATACAGCTCGCACTTTCCCGATGCAGTGGTGGAACAAAACGGCCTTCGTATGTGAACCTACTGGTCACCTCATTGGAACGTTCCTGCTTCGTCGAGACGGCGCGACCTACAAGTCGACCAGCCCAACGAATCTGCTGGCCAGCGACGATGAATGGGCATCGCCAATCATGGCGGAAGTTGGCCCTGATGGAGCCGTCTGGGTTATCGATTGGTACAACTTTATTATCCAGCATAACCCAACACCAAATGGATTCACGAACGGCAAAGGCAACGCTTACGAAAGCGATCTGCGTGACAAGAAACATGGTCGCATCTATCGAGTACTCCCGACGGCTGACGGCAAGGACGTTTTGCATCCATGGAAGAGTCTTGCGGATGCCTCTGTCGGGGATCTGGTGGCAACGCTGAAGCATCCGTCGATGAACTGGCGTTTGCAGGCTCAGCGATTGCTGGTCGATCGAATCAAAGCGGACACACGAGAAGATATCTTATCACCGGTGTGTGAATTGATTCGTGATCAGTCAGTTGATGAAATCGGGCTCAACGTTGGCGCGATTCATGGTCTGCAAACTCTGGGAGGCACAGCATATCGCCACCTGAATCTCGAGTATAAGTCGGCCAGTTATGTCAGACCTGTTATTGAATCCGCATTAGCTCATCCGTCGGCAGGTGTTCGCCGGAATGCTATCGCCGTGCTGCCTCACGATGAATTTGGCCTTGCAGCACTGCTCAAAGCGTCGGCTTTGTTCTCCGACAATGATGCTCAGGTTCGACTTCAGGCGTTTATTACTTTGTCTGACATGCCTGCCTCTGACGACGCTGCCAGCGTAATCTATGCTGCCGCGGCGATGGCTCCCAGCGATCCGGTGATCGTGGACGCGCTGACGATTGCGGCATCGGTTCATTGCACAAAAGGTCTTAGTAAATTCTCGGCCGTGGCGGGCAAGGATACGCCAGGATCTTCTCTGCAGATTGTCGGTCGAGTTTCCGAGCATCTTGGTCGAACCCGTCCGGACGCTGCTGCTCTGGAAGCCATGTTGACAGATCTGGCCAGTGCAGACCCAAAGGTAATCGACGCGGCATTGCAGGGATTGGTCGAAGGTTTGCCAGTAAAGTTCGATGTTGAGTCGACCGACGGTATGGACAAGGCGTTCGTGAAACTGCTGGAAGCCACGACAGGAGCTTCTCGCAGCAAAGTTGTTCGCGTCGCCAGCGTTTGCAGTTCGAAGGCTCTGGAATCATATTCGAAAGAGATCGTCGATTCGCTTTTGAAAGTCGTTGCAGACAGCGATGCCGATGCTGCTGAACGCGTCAACGCCGCAAAAGAAGCCGTCAGCTTCCAGTCAACAAACGCTGATGTTCTCGCGGCAGTCCTTGAAGTCATTAACCTGCAAACAGTTCCCGATGTTGGCGTTGGTCTGATTGAGGCCGCTGGACAAAGCACTGTGGAGAACGCTGGTGAGTTGATCATCGAACGAGCTGACCAGATGACACCGCAGATGAAATCAGCGGCCATGCGAGTTCTCCTTTCACGCCCTGCGACTACATCGTCGTTGCTGGCAGCAATCGAAACGGGCAAGCTGGAAATCGGTGATTTATCGCTCGATCAGAAACAAGCTCTGCGAGCTCATCCGGACAAAGACATCCGCGCGATTGCAGAGAAGCTGATGGCGGCCGGTGGTGGACTGCCCGATGCTGACCGCGACAAAGTTCTGAAGTCGCTGCTCCCCATTTGCGAAGAAGACGGCGATGCCAAAGCAGGCAAAGCCATGTTTGTGAAGCACTGTGCGAAGTGTCATATGCACGGCACGGAAGGCAAGGCGATCGGGCCAAACCTGACGGGCATGGCTGTGCATCCAAAGCATGAGCTGCTGACTCATATCATCGACCCAAGTCGCAGTGTAGAAGGCAACTTCCGCATTTACACCGTGGTTAAGACAGACGGCATTGTTCTGAATGGCATGATGTCCGGCGAATCACGCACAGCAATTACTCTGATCGATACCGAAGGAAAGGAGAATCAGATTGCACGCGAGGATATCGACGAACTGGTTCGCTCCCGCAAGTCGCTGATGCCGGAAGGCTTCGAGAAGCAGATGAAGAACGAAGAGCTTTCCGATCTGCTGACATTCCTCACTGACAAGGGTAAGTTCATCCCAGTCTCTCTCGACCGTTACGCCACGGCGATCAGCACCAAGGGTCTGTTCAGCGACGGCGACAATGGTCCGGACCGCATGGTCTTCAGCGACTGGACTCCGAAAATCTTCAAGGATGTTCCATTCATCCTGACCGATCCTCGCGGCCAGACGACTCGCAACATCATTTTGCTCTACGGACCGAATGCTCCGCTGCCTGCATCCATGCCAAAGTCAGTTACTCTGCCTTGCAACAGTGAAGCTAAAGCGATTCATATCCTTGGCGGCGTCGGCGGCTGGAATTTCCCATTCGACGATGCGAAGACTGTCTCGA
The DNA here is from genome assembly GCA_044378235.1 of Planctomycetaceae bacterium. GTDB lineage: Bacteria > Planctomycetota > Planctomycetia > Planctomycetales > Planctomycetaceae > SXXK01. Next base: position 3,045 of record JBILXT010000377.1, on the reverse strand, counting down.
TGATCGTCCGCCTCCATTACAAAGGCGGGGAAACCGAAGACATTGAACTGATCAACGGTGTTCACATCGCTGACTACATTCGCAAGGTGGACGTGCCAAAGTCCGAGTTCGCTTATATGCTTGGTGGCCAGCAGGTTCGACGAGTCATCGTGAACCCAAAGAAGACCGATGCAGTGATCGAGACCATCGAACTGGTCAAAGGTCCGGATCGTTCCGCACCGATTGTTATGGCGGTTACGATTGAGCGGCAATAGGCAGTAGGCAGGCACCTTAGCTGGACAACGCCATGCTCAGGCTTCAGGTGTATCTTTACTTGCGACTTTATTCGTGAAATCTGTGCTATCCGTGGTCAAAAAATACAATCGCATATTCACCACGGATAGCGCGGATAACGCGGATGAATCGCAGAGGCGACAAAAACTAACCTGTGCTCAAAAAAAGCGATGTTTTCCTGTTTCCGCTCCATGCCGGATGGACAAACGGCACCTCGAACTTGGCGTTGTCCAATTGGAAGCGAGGAAAAATGCTAAATGCGTTTTTCCTCGCTTTTTGCCTGGCCTGAAGTCAGACGCAGCGTCAATGCAATCTCAGATGATGGATCGAATTCGAAGTCCTGACTCGCTTTCCGTCAGCTCTCACGAACACGCACCGTGTCCCACGCAACAATCGCATCGCGGACACTTCGGACATCATGAACTCGCAGGATGTCGACTCCCTGTTCGGCAAGTGCGATCGACACGCCAATCGTACCTGATTCTCGCTCTTCGACGGAGCGTCCCAGGATCTTCGACAAGAAGCGTTTGCGTGAATGGCCAATCAAAACGGGACGCTGTAAATCCTGTTGCAGTCGAGCTACGGACTTCAGCAACTGCAGGTTGTGCTCGGCGGTCTTGCCAAAACCGATTCCGGGGTCGACACTCATCCGTTCAGGAAGGATACCGGCCATCAGGCAGCGATCCACTTGTTGCTGCAGAAACTCTGCGACTTCCTTAACGACGTCAACGTACGTCGGATTCTGCTGCATCGTCTGAGGCGTCCCCTGAATATGCATCAGGCAAATCCCGGCATCGTGCAACCGACAGACTTCCAGCATGTCCGGATCAAAAGTCAGACCGGAGATGTCGTTAACGATTTCCGCCCCCGCTTCCAAAGCCTGACGTGCGACTTCGGCTTTTGTGGTATCAATGGAAATTGGGATTTTGACCTGCGATGCTAATTCACGAATGACGGGAATCGTTCTTCGCAGCTCTTCCTCCAAAGCGACCGGCTCGGCACCGGGGCGAGTTGACTCGCCGCCGATATCGATGATGGCTGCACCGTCGGCTTCCATCTGCAAAGCTCGTGCGACAGCATTTTCAACAAGCTGAAACTGACCGCCATCAGAAAAACTGTCGGGCGTCACGTTGAGTATCCCCATCAGCAGTGGAAGATGGGAGCGTGTGAGATCTCGAGTTTTCAGGGTCCAGCGATGTTTCATGAGTTTTGTTCGAGCTGAGTGATCCAGTCATCTGTGGCGTCGGCTTCAGCCGAATGTCTCCTTTGACAAGAATATCGCCGAGAAGTCAATCGCGTCTAAAGTCGCTGGCGAGTTTCCGTGTCGCTCGGCTCTTTCGCAAGGAAATCTCGATTGATTCCCTGCCACGGGCGAATATCAATTTGATAGGGCCCATGCTGATCATCGAAGCCACCGTAGTCATTGCGAAACGCTATCAAACGCTCAATTTTCTGCACGACTGTCAATTCACCGGGATGAGTTGAATCAGGGCCTCGTCCCCAAAGAATTTGTGAGCCGCCGGAGGTTCTGAGTTCGTATTCGAGTTCATTGGCGTTTTCAGTCAACGCGACTCGACGAGGAACCAGGATGCTGGTCAGCTCCAGTTCCTTCCACCATGATTTCCCATCTTTTTGCTTGCTCAGGACTGCCGCCAGGCGTGCAGCTCCGGCCACGGCGGGATCACCCCAGGATTCTCCCAGCTTACCCATCGGAACGCTGGAAACACGTTCAATCACAGGGAACCGTTCCACATCCGCATCGGCGAAGTCCTGAGCGGGCAGCAGGATTCCGTTCTTGTCGATTGGATAATGCCCATCGATTCCTCGAACCATGGCGACGGGTTCACGGTAGATCACCTCCACCTGAACTCGCGCTGGGTAAGACTTTCTGACACTAACGACCTTTTGAATCCACGGGTGAGTATGAAACGCGGCTGCGATTCTTTCACTAAGAGTGGGGTCCTGCAAAGATTCCATGTCTTTGAGTCCCGCGAGTTCAAAGACCTGTTTAGTCAGGTCCGGTGGAATCCAGCGCGGAGGTGGGCTGATCGTCACCTGATCCGGACCAATCTGATATTCCGGCCGGCCGTCGAGCTTCGGCAGACGACTGATCACCACAGGAATCATCAGCAGAGCCAATGCGACAAAAGCAGCGGCAATCAACTGACGCGGCTGGAAAAACTTCGACTTCGCTCGCTGCAGTTTGACAGGCGGAGTTGGTTCAGCCGGTTTAGCGGCCTTCTTGCGAGTTGTCCCGGGGCTTTTGGCCATTCACATCGATCTCCGATATCCTTGGGCCGAGAGATTTTCGCAACTCGCGGTCGAAACAAACCTTCAAACAAGTTGTCACCGTCCTTCAGTGACAAGATCTCGGAACCAGACTAGCTGGACAGCGCCATGTTTGGCTCCCTTACAAGCCCGAAGCGCCAGCGAGTGAGCACATAGCGACTCATTCACTCGCTGGCGCGTCGGGCTTGTATTCTCAACGGTTCCAGTGAACATGGCCCTGTCCAGCTAGTCTGCCACAAAAAGACCGGAGAGCGACACGGAAATCCCTGAACGGCGGATGCAACGCGACATTCATGTCCGGCGTTGCATCAAGGGAAGATTTGGCGGCTGGAGAAGCCCTGCTGATTGATCAACGCATGCCGATTATTCCTGCACCTTTGGCTTTGAAACTCGACGTTCCACACTGGTCGTCGGAGCAGGCGACGCAAACTCACGCGGCATGGTCTCAAGATTTGGAGCATCTTTCGCGTGGGTACGGGCGTC
>JBILXT010000061.1:0-25513 GCA_044378235.1 Planctomycetaceae bacterium | reverse complement strand
ACAATAAAAAGAAGTCCGCATCAGCCGAAGGCAACGCGACGAAATCTGCATTCGGACGCTGGATGATTCTGTCCATGGTAGCGTCCACGATGCTGTTGGCTGTGACCAACGAAGTGTGCCAGGACGTGGCTGTCATTCCGTTTCTGTGGGTCGTACCACTGTCGCTCTATCTGTTGTCGTTCATTCTGTGCTTCGAAAGTGATCGCCGGTACCGTCGCAGTTGGTATTCACTCGGGACTGCGATCCTGGCTTTGGCCGTTTGTTGGCTGCAGAGCTTTGGTTCACGAACGTGGCTGCCATTGCAGTTGATGATTTACTTTGGTTGTCTGTTCTCCATTTGCATGCTGTGTCATGGTGAACTGGCCAGGTTGCGGCCATCCGCAGATTCGCTGACGGCGTTTTATTTGACGTTGTCTGCTGGCGGCGCGGCTGGAGGTCTCTTTGTCGGACTGCTGGCCCCGTTAATTTTCCCTGCCTTCTGGGAGCATTCCCTGGGAATGATTGTCTCGTGCGTTATTGCCGTGATTGTGTATTTCGATCACCGAGGATGGCTGCAGGATGGACAGCAGCCTCCAACACTTTGGAAGCTGTTGGCGATTCTGCTGTTCGCCGGACTGGGGACAGTTTTTGCAGCGGCTGTGACAAGTTATACCAACGCGGTGGCCATGGTTCGCAACTTTTATGGTGTGCTGGAAGTTCAGAATGACACGATTGAAGACGCGGTCATTCTGCGGCATGGTCGCATCATTCACGGCATTCAGCTCAATGAGATCCCCAGTTTCCCGACGATGTACTACGGTTACAACACGGGTGTCGGAAAGGCGATTGAGCAACTGCGAGAACGCAAGACTCCGCTGAAAATTGGCCTGGTGGGTTTAGGGGCCGGAACTCTGGCTGCTTATGGTCAGCCGGAAGATACATTTCGCTTTTACGAAATCAATGAGAACGTCACGCGGCTGGCTCAGCAGCACTTTACGTTTCTGAAAAACTGCCCATCAACCGTTGATGTGATTCATGGTGACGCCAGACTCATGCTGGAGAACGAGACACCTCAGGCATTTGATCTGCTGGTCCTGGATGCATTTTCCGGCGACGCGGTGCCGACTCATCTGCTAACCGCGGAAGCCGCCGAGGTCTATCTGAAGCATCTCAAGCCGGATGGATTCATTGCCATTCATATTTCGAATCTGCACTTCGATTTGCGACGCGTGACGGATGGTCTGGCCGAGGCGGCAAAGTTGTACGCGATTACTTTGGAAACGGCCCCGGTGATTGATCGAATCACAGGCGCGCAAAGTTTGATTGAGCCGGGCAGTCGCTGGGTCTTGATGGCTCGCGAAAAGTCGCTGCTGGAGTCCGATCTCTACATGAGGTTTCTCACGCAGGATATGCGGCCACCAGGAGACAAAGTTCTGTGGACGGATGACTTCAGCAACCTGATCGAAGTGCTGGATCGCGAATAGGTCAGGATTGCACGTCTGGCTATCGGGGGAAGGCTCCGCGTGAAATGAAGGGCGGGGAACGGAATCGCTGTTGAAACCGCTAATGAACGCTAATTAATTAATTAACGCTAATGGTTTTTGAGATCCGGCCGATGCTCGCCCCGAAGAGTGATGGCGTTCAAGTCCGCGGCAGATTACGGAATTCTTGTGCTTTTCGTGCCTTCATCAGCGGTTCCCACTTCTTACGCTCGAACACATGAAATCACGCTCGAACGCGACCGTCAGAAGGAAACGTACCTCCTGAGCCTGAGACGCTAGCCGATTCAACCGCATGGTGATCGGCTAGCGTCTCAGGCTCAGGTCAATTGGAAGCGGTAAACCACTTCCTGCCGGTCGCCAAAAAAGAAAAAGGCTCTGCGACTCAGGTCCGTTGCTGCAACGTTTCCCGAATCACAGAGCCTGGTCTGAAAAGCGACCGTTCAACTATTGCAAGGTTGGCGTCGTTGCATCTGCTGGAGTGTCCGCGGCCGGAGCTGCTTCTTCCTGAGGAGCGATCTGAGCGGCAAGCAACCGACCGAAGATTTTCACGAAGCCTTCTTCCAGTCGAATTCGCATGCGAACACCGGTTTCGGTCAGGCGAGAATCAATCTCTATGCGATCATCGCCTTCGGCGAGTGTGTCCTTCATGATCTTTCCGCCTCGTTCGCGGCGGCGAGCGAACTCGGCGCGACGTGCTTCGCGGGCGCTGTTGCGACCTCCGCCTTCGGTAGCGGCGGGCGCTGTAACGGGGGCTTCCGCAGCTGCTTCTGTACTGGCTTCGGCAGCAGCTTTCGCAGCGGCTTCTTTTTCTTTCTCAGCTCGAGCATTTGAGCCAGCAGTGTCAGCGATCGTGGCCATCTCGACCAGTTGATTCACATTCACAATGATTCGAAAATTTGGTGGCGTTCTTCGTTCCGTCGGATTTTGGACAGCTTCCTCGAGCCTGTCCATGACGCTGGTCAGCGTTGCCATCGATTCCTGGCCACCAATAACACCCCAGACGGCTGTAGAGCCGATTCCAAGAGTGATCCCGACATTGTCACCGAAGACAGCGACGGCTTCCGGTGGCTGAGCTGCAAACGTCAGGCGGTGGAAAGTGACTCCCAGATGTTCGGCCGCACCGATCTGGAGATCGCCGGCCTTCTTCACGTCTTCCACTTCTCGCAGCCGTGTGGCGGCATCGAGAAGACCGGCGGCGATCGCATCGCCTTCGACGACTCGTGACGCCCATACGATTGCCAGTTTTCCGGAAGAATCGCGATAGAACTGAGCGAAAACGTCGGCGTGGCCTTCTTCCAGAGTTTTCTGGACGGCAGTCAGAGCCTGGCCGATCGGGCTGTTTTCGTCGGGCGTCGCACCGAGTTTGTTTTCTTCGATGAGACGCGTCACTTCCATTTTTACGCCTTCCATCATTTCGATGTAAGCCAGTTTGTCGCGTTCGGCAATCATGCTGGACATTGAGAGTGAAACGGCAGCGTCATCATCCAGCAGGGGAATGAAGTAGCTGGGCTTCTCCGTCGACTGGAAGATCTCCTTCATGAACTTCGAACCATCGAGAGCGTCGACAAGTACATCAAAGTTGACCGCTCGTTCTTCTGGTTCCACCTTCAGGCCGATTGTGATCTTCTGACATTCAGTGATCAGCATTCGCAAGGCTTCGAGGCCACGTTCGCCTTCCGTGCGACGAATGCGGTAAGCACCTTCCGGTTCGCCGTCGCGTTGCTGCAGCGTTGTGGAGATTCCGGATGAAATCAGACCCATCAACAATGTTCGAGTTGCAACCGGAATCGATTCCACGTCAAGGCGAACGGAGATATCAAACTGCTGTGCCTGGCCGGCCAACAGCTGAGCCGGATCCGGAAGTTCGCGATCCAGAGCTTCTTCGGGAGGATCATCTCCCAGGGGCATAAATGCGTAGCCATCTTTCATCAGGACAGGGAAGGTGCGATTCGGTCCAATGACTTCATAACGTCCTTCTTCATCATCTTTCCGAATCACGACAGGAGCTTTTTCGATAAGCCTGGTCGCGGCTTCGACGGACTCCACAGGCACAAAGGCGAGGAACTCGGGCGCAGGAGGAAATGCGACTGGCAGATAAGCCATCACTCCGAAGGGCTTGGAGCGATCAAAGCCTTCCAGATCGTTCAGAGTCTCCTTCAGAAACGTTTCAAATACCTTGAACGCCTCTGGCTTGCCGGCTGCGTCGAAGATGTACTTCGCTTCGTCCACGATGCGATCAGCGCTGGCGAACGTGATCGTCAGCAGCGGGCGAGTTCCCTCAGCGACAAGCGTCAGCGGCTTATCTTCTGAGGACTTACTGTCACTGTCATCCGCTTGTGGTCCGGCAAGGGCCGCAGAACTAAGCAAGGACAGTATTGAGAAGGTAAGCCCGATGCTCAGCAAACGTCGACCGGAACGCTGAACGAGATCAATCAAATCAAAACGACGCATGAAGGGGATTCCGACAGAGGATAAGGTTCGGGTAGTCCAGTGTTGCCACGTGGGCCTGCCAATCTGCGAGCAATTCGACAGAGTCCCGTGTTTCTCCGACAAATTGTAGAAACATTGCCCGGGCGAAAAGGATTCGAACTGGTCGTTGATGGCGGATCGTTTCCTCGAAATTCAGTTTTTTCCCGACGAATAGCGGGCAATACGGGAAAAATGCAGCGTCCTTACCACCACGCTGGACAGGTTTTGTCAGGACGTTTGCAAGGAAAAGCCCTCGCTCTGCCTCTTCATCGATGAATTTGGGGCCGTTCAGATCACCGATCCCCACAATTAGTCGTCGGTACTGGCAATGCGTACACACCTCATTCCGGTCGGGCAGGAATCTGATCGCCTCAAAAACAGGCGAAACCTGCCGAGCGCAGGAAGCGAAAAACGGGTTTCCGCAGAAGAACATGCAGCCCTTGGCAGGCGTTCAGATTTTTGACCGTCTGCGCTGTGGATCCCCTGTTGTCCGTGTTTTCAGCCGCAGTTACAAACGCCGCGTCTCTCCAGGCGGAGGCGTTGTGTCCCGTGGGCATTGCGCGGATGCTGGAAAGGAATTGCGGGAGATTGTGTTTTGAACAGGACGTTCAAAAGTCTCCCGGCAGTTTCAGAGAGAACGAAGTGACGGACGCCGCAGATGTGCAGCGTCTTCGCAGTTCAGTAATGAGCTGCGGCTCACGATCCTGGTTTGAGGAACGTCATGAAGATCGTTCGAAACCCCAATCGCTGGCTGAAAAAACTGTCTCGAGCCGCTGCGCTATTGTCGCTGATGGCTGGTACGCAGACAGCTTATTCTCAGGACGGTGCCTTTAGCTTCGGCCGAACGCCAACAGGTTCAGCCTCGGAGGTCGTCGATTCCAATCGCGACGGCCTTGGAGTGTCGTTCCGAGGCGGCCACGTAGCTGGCAGCACTGTCGGGCGACAGGAATCCATTACTCACATCAATCTGATGCCCTATGTCAGCATCAATGATGGAATGCTGTTCGGTGATTCGCGATTGCTGCGAGCGAACAAGGGCGACCTTGCGTGGAGCTTCGGTGGTGGCTATCGCCATTACATTCAGGACTGGGACGTCGTTATCGGCGGTAACGGCTACTATGATCATGACGGTTTGACTGGAGCCGATCTGCAGCAGTGGAGTGCGGGTGCGGAAGTTCTGGCGCACGACTGGGAATTGCGCGGCAACTACTATCAAACGTTTGGAGATACGTTCAATCTTGTCGGACAGCGCATCGATCAGGACAGTGCGGCCTTCGCCGGCAATAACATCACGTTCACGCGCATCGACACTTTTGCAGAAGCACTGAAGGGCTTCGACGCAGAAGCCGGTTTTCTGCTGCCGGGCGACATTGCAGAACGCTTTGATCTGCGGGCCTTCGGCGGTGGTTATTATTACCAGGGCGAGAATATCGATGGCTTTGCTGGCTGGTCGACTCGCATGCAGGCCGACATTGGTCGCTGGCTGGAACTTGGGCTGAAGCTGACAAACGACGAAGTATTCGACACGACGGTAAGCTTCAATGCGGCCGTGTACTTTGGTGGTTTCGAAAGCCAGGAACACACGAAGCGATCTGCGATCCAGAGATTCCGGGATCCTGTTCGCCGTAACATGAATGTGGTGGCGTCAACGAGTGACACGGATGTGCCTGGTCAGATTGCCATCGATCCAGACGATAACCTGCCGTTCACGGTCGCCCATGTCAACAGCAACGATCTGATTGGCCCATTCAACGGGACTGTTGAGAATCCGTTTGCCAGCCTGACACAGGGACTCGGAGCCGGAACAGATATTGTCTTCGTGCACGCGGGAAGCCAGTTCAATGCGGCTCCGCAGAATATCGTGAATTTGTTGCCCAGTCAGCAACTTATTGGCGAAGGTCTGATTCAGACGAATCGCAATACGGAGACAACAGTAACTGTTCTGGCGCTGGGCAATCCACTGCAGCTGACGCTCCCGGATTCTCCAACATTTGCTGCTAATCCAAATCTGCTTCGTCCGACGCTTGGTAACTCGGCAGGTAACGCGGTCACGATGGCCAATGACAGCCTCTTCTCTGGCTTCATTATCGATAACCCAACCGGACACGGTATCTTCAGCAATGGTGCCGTCGATACCTCCATCAACGACGTGCTGGTTCAGGGAGCCGGACAGTCTGCGATCTTCCTGCAGAATACTTCCGGTACCACCGCGATCACCAACACAACTCTGATTGCTGATGCCGCGGCCACGGGCTCTACTTTTCACGTAGACGGTGGTTCGGGGATAGTTCGCTTCTCCTCAACCGACAATTTCCTGCTGGCAGCGATTACGAACGACTCCGCTCAGCAGTCTGTACTCATCGAGAACATGACTGGCGGGAATGTGGACATGATTCGTTCCTCGGTCACCGAAGACGGTGGTCTCGGCGTTGTTATTCGGAACAACACCGGTGGCTCGGCAACACTGGATAACCTGAATCTGGCCAACAGTACCGGAACCGGAATTGCGATTCTCGACAGCGCCGGGAACTACACGATTCGCAAGACGAGTACTCAGTTACAGCAGACCACGGTGACCAACGCCGCTCAGCAGAGCATTCTAGTGAACAATGCCTCAGGGACAATTACATTCACAGATGATGTGCTGATCTCCAATCGCAACGCAGAAGGTGTCGAAATTCGACTTTCCAGTGGGACTGTTGGGTTCGTTGGCGATGTCGTGCTCGACGAACTTGGTGGTGCCGCCGGTGCTCAGGCAGGGATTTCAGTTCATGACCAGCTTGCCAACGGCACGGTCCTTCTGGCAGAACAGTTAACTATTCAAGGTGCTACTGGGCGAGGCAGTCTGGGGGAAGGTGTGTTCCTCACCAATAACGATGCTGCCAGCGCATTCATCGTTCAGGGTAACACCAGTATTACTGGAACAGACGGAATCTCTGTCCGAATTGACAACAATGACGGAAGAGCTCAGTTTCTGGGGCAGACCCGGATTTCTCAACGCCTTTTGGAAGGTATCGCGATCACAAATTCCGCTGGCGCGATTCAATTTGGCGGAACAGCCAGTGACCTTGCAACGGTCCTGAATGATCTGGCAATACCGTCGCAGAGTGCCGCAATTCTGGCCACGGATAACTCTGCCAATATCGTATTCGGCGGTGCCGTAATCGATAATGCTCAGGGAAATCTCCCTGGCGGGGCCGGTATGCATCTGGTCAACAACACTGGCGAAATCAACATCGGGGCTCTCGACATCATTTCTCTTGATGGTGTCGGCCTGTTCGGTCTGAACAACGCCAGCATTGAGATTCGTCGCGGGGACATCCTGTCGGATAATCAGGCCGCGGTAAACATCGAAGAGTCCGGGATCGACATCTCTCTTGAGAGCGTCACGAGCAATAACTCTCCAGACTACGGGATTCGTCTGGTCGAAACCAATAAGACAAATCTTCAGACATTTGTGGTCGACCCGAACATTGCCAATGATGTTCCGGGTGACGGAGGAACCATCGCGGGAGCCAAGGGCAACGGAATCGACGATGATGATTCAGCGGGTGTATTCCTGCAGAATGCCGGCCAGGTGCGGTTGAGGGCGATGTCGCTGGATGACAACGAGTTTGGGGTTCGCATTCGCAACACGGAAACAACTCCCGGACTGCCGGACAGCATCAAGCAGAACTTCATTCTTGAACGCTCGCTGGTGCAGGACTCCGATATCCGCGGTATCGACAGCCGGGACCTGATGGGATTGTCGATCCAGAACAGCACATTCGACAACAACGGTGACGATGCCGCGGAGGGGCGAGAAACCATCCTGCTTGACTATACCACTCGGCTGGACCTCGACACCATCACGCAATTCAGCCAGGCCAACGATCCATTCGTGGTCACCATTGAAGACTCAGACTTCACATCGACGACCACCGACGTCATCAATGTGGGGCAGTCCAGCAATGCGGCGACTGGAGCTGCGATTCGGTTTGATCTGTTGAGAAACACGTTCACTGTCAGTGATACAACCGACCCGACTGGGTCGGGAGGAATCGACGATGCGTTGATCTTTGACTGGAATGGTCCGGCCCAGATGATTGTTGAGGATAACTTGTTCGACATGATCAGCCTTGTTCAGCAACAGGCCGTGTCGATACGAACTCGTTCGACAACAGATGAATTCGATTTCTCGTTCCAGCGGAACACTGTTAACGTCAACAATGTTACTCTCAATACAGGTGCGGTGGATCTGCGTATTGACGGGCCATCCAACATGAACAGCACGAACTTCCAGATTGCGAACAACGATATCAATATCAGTGACGGAACCGGGGGCAACGTCAACGTCGGTGGTGACCGTCCAACAGGGATTAAACTCCGACTGGCACGAGATGCCAATGTTGGGATCGTTAACAACGATATTGTTGCCGCCGCCGATGGTGCGACCGGCATCCTGATTGAACGAGCCGCTGCCAGCTCAAACTTCCTGATCAGCGGGAACCGTATCGGCTTCACGGATTTCGGTATCGAAGCAGAACGAGGGATTATCTTCCAGCAGGTGACCGGGGTTGTCAGCATCTTTGGAAACGTCGACAACCAGGTTGTCGTCCTCCAGAACGCCGGTGGCAACGGAGCCGTCGAACAGGATTTCTTTATGCCGGCCAATTCCAACAATGGTCAGATTATTGTTAACGGCGTGCTTGTTCCATAACCGCCATGAGGCTCTGACCGGCCTCGTTTGAGGACTCGGCCTTTTATCACCATCGCGTCCTTTTTCAGGCGTGATGTGAACCTGAGACAGGTTTAGCCGTCTGGAGCGAACCTGAGAATGCTCTCCCGAAAGCCTCCGATCTGTGAAAACAGTCGGAGGCTTTCTTTGTTTTTCGGAGTTGGAATTTGCAATTTCAGATGGCCGCTCGAATTGGCCTGTAACACGGGACTGCTAGAATCACGGCGTCATGACCGGTTCAGGACGACAGACACCTTCGTCTCTTGCTGAACTGACGACGCTGATCGCCGCCTCGCCCGGGTTTGCCGAAGTCCTCACGGCTTTGCACTCCGGACGCAGTGCCGCTATCGACGGCGCCTGGGGTTCATCCTGCGCGCTGAGCATCGCGGCGATCGCTTCGGCTGATTTCAAACGAACTCACCTGATTATCCTGCCAACGATTCGCGATGCCGAAGAGTTCGTCGATGAATTGACAGACCTGCCCAATTCGGGAGTAATGCTGTTCCCGGCGTGGGAAAGTCTTCCCGAGACCATTGATGCGGGCGACTCCGTCTACGCAGCTCGCGTTTCCGTAGTCCGACGCCTGTCGCAAGCGGATCGTATGCCGACCGCAATCGTCACGTGTCTGCCCGCGTTGCTGCAGCCTGTTCCGACGCGAGAATCTATCAAGGCCGCAACCCGTACAATCTCCGTGGGTGATGATCTCCCGCTGGCCGAATTAACGGATTGGCTGATTCTTCGTGGGTTTGAAAGAGTCACCGCGGTTGAATTGCCGGGGGAGTTCTCCATTCACGGCGGCATTCTGGATATTTTCCCCGCGACTGAGCCAGATGCCGTTCGTATTGAACTCTTCGGCGATGAAGTCGAATCGATCCGCTCGTTCGATGTCGAAAGTCAGCGACGTCTGGAAGATCTCAAGAGCATCTCGTTGACGGCAACAATGGCCGCAACTCCTCCGGCCGCCGGTGACGCAAAGCCCCAGACAAATCCCGGTGCCACCAACGTTCAACCAACGGGCAAAGGGAAGTCGAAGAAGGCGACTTCGGAAAGCAAGTCTGCCGATGCACCAGCGGCAACCGCGCCGGCAGCGGCCCCTTTGTTCAGTGGCGAAACGGAAAGCCTGATTGATTCGCTGTCTCGGCAGACCGTCGTCATCCTGACGGATATGCAGCAGGCGATTAGTGAAGGCCGCATGTATCTGCAGCGGCTCTCCAATCCGGTGGGCCTCTACGGTGTCGACGCCACGATGGCTCGCCTGATGGAATTCTCGTCCGTAACGATCGACGCATTAGGTGTTGACGGCTACGAGCAGTCGTGTCATTTGCCGATTGAAGCGGTTGAAAGATTTTCGGGAAGTCGGCGAGATGCCCTGGTGGAGCTTTCCGAACTACTCGGACCCTCCGATTCCGTTCTTCTGTGTTGCCACAATGAAGGCGAACAGGGCCGATTGAAGGAGCTGATCGCTGAGACAGACTCGTCCTCTGGCACCTCATTGGCATCTCGAATCAGCCTGACGACAGGACGCATTCGACGCGGCTTCAGGTTACTCGATCATGCCTTGATCGTAATCAGCGACAACGAGTTGTTCTCTCGCACGCCGACTCGCACAACAACTCGAAAACGCCGCACCGATTCACGCACGATCGATACATTTCTCGATCTGCGCGAAGGCGATTTGGTTGTGCATGTGGCTCACGGGATCGCACGTTATCGCGGCATGGCGATGACGGGAGCAAACGGTCAGCAGGAAGAACATCTGCTGCTGGAGTTTCGTGACGCACTCATCGTCTACGTTCCGGTCTCGCTGATTCATCTGGTTCAAAAATATATCGGTCCCGCGAAAACAACTCCTGAACTGACAAAGTATGGCGGCACGTCATGGCTGAAGAAGAAAGATCAGGTTGCTGAAGCCATCTCTGACATGGCGACGGACATGTTACAGCTTCAGGCCGAACGAGCATCAAAGGCCGGGATTCAGTGTCGAGCGGACTCGCACCTGCAGCAGGAATTCGAGAAAGCGTTTCCTTACACGGAGACTCCCGATCAGGCTTCAGCTATCTCCGACCTCAAAGGCGATATGGAGCAGTCGAAGCCGATGGACCGCCTGATCTGCGGTGATGTCGGTTTCGGAAAAACCGAAGTCGCAATGCGAGCTGTCTTTAAGGCCGTTGACAACGGCCGACAAGTTGCGGTCCTGGTTCCAACCACCGTTCTGGCCGAACAGCATTTTCGCACCTTCAGCCAGCGAATGGCCGAGTTCCCTGTTACAGTCGAAATGCTGTCGCGTTACCGATCCCCGGCCGAGCAAAGTCGCATTCTCGAACGCCTGAAAGAGGGCGGGATCGATATCGTCATCGGCACGCATCGACTGGTTTCCAAAGACGTGAAGTTTCGAGATCTCGGCTTGCTGGTTGTCGACGAAGAACAAAAGTTCGGAGTCAAAGTGAAGGAGCGTCTGAAGCAACTGCGTGCCGACGTCGACGTGCTGACTCTGACCGCGACTCCGATTCCTCGTACACTGCACATGTCGCTGCTGGGGATTCGAGACATCAGTAGTCTGACAACTCCGCCGCGCGATCGCGTTCCGATCGAAACGCGAGTCGGCCGGTTCGACGAAAACCTTGTTCGCAGCGCGATGATGCGAGAACTCAACCGCGGCGGCCAGATCTATTTCGTTCACAACCGAGTTCACGATATCGAAGAGATTGCCGAACGCTTGAAACGGATTGCTCCCGAGGCCAGCCTCGTGATCGCCCATGGCCAGATGGATGAGGATGAACTCGAATCAGCAATGATGGCGTTCGTGACGGGCAAGGCCGATATTCTGCTGGCCACAACGATTATCGAAAGCGGCCTCGATATCTCGAACGCGAATACGATGTTCATTCATCAGGCCGAAAACTACGGTCTGGCCGATTTGCATCAGCTGCGTGGGCGAGTTGGTCGAGATCGCCATCGAGCGTACTGCTATTTGCTTTTGGAAGATGGCAAGGCGGTCACAACCAAGGCGACTCGGCGACTGAAGGCGATCGAAGAGTACAGTGAGCTGGGCGCCGGCTTTCGAATCGCCATGCGCGATCTGGAAATCCGAGGAGCCGGGAATATTCTCGGGACCGAACAAAGTGGCAACATCGCAGCCGTGGGTTATGAACTCTACTGCCAGCTGTTGGAGAACGCCGTTCGATCGCTGAAGAAACAGCCGCTGCGTTATCAGCGTCATTGCAAGATTGAGCTGCCTGTCAGCAACTTTATCCCAGACAAGTATATTGCCGAGCAGAAGCTGAAGATCGAAGTTTACCGCAGGCTGTCACAGGCCAACACTCTTGATCAGCTTGGCGAACTGGAGACAGAACTCCGTGATCGATTCGGCCCGATTCCCACGGCGGCACGCCGCATGATTCAGCTGCGAGAATTGAATCTGCGAGCTTTGTCTTGGCGAGTTGAAAACATCCATCTCGAAACGGGCTACGCAGTCTTTCGCTATCGAGACGCCAAACGCATTCGCATCCTGTCGCATCTGCACAAGGGGCATCTGCGAGTCGTCGACGCCCATGATGCTTATTGGCCCCTCGAAGCCGACGAAACCGACGGCGCGGCGGTGCTTGACGAACTGCTGGAAACGTTTTCTGCCGCCCAGCCTCCGGCTCCGGAATAGGTTCCGGGAGGAACGAATTCTGAGGTTCTGTTTTCGATGTGTTGATCTGCCTGATAGACTGTGGGAACGTTTCCGCGTTTTTACAGCATCAGGCGATTCCGCGATGAACCGATTCCAAACAGAACGCCAGCAGTCGTCGATAATGTTCCCGTGGCATTATTCACCGATGTCGCGAGCATCATTCGTGCAGCAGCTCGCCGGCGGCATTGGCGGAATTGCTTTGGCACAGATGCTCGCTGGCGAGGCCATTGCCGATGAGCAACCACAGAATCTCAACGGTGGCCTGCATCATCCATCCAAAGTGAAACGCATCATTCAGCTCTTTCTGAATGGTGGTGCCAGCCAGATGGATACGTTCGACTATAAGCCGGAACTGGAGCGACTTAACGGGCAGATGCTGGGGCCGAAGGAAAAGCCGGAAGGCTTTACTGCTCCGGCCGGGGCTGTCATGAAAAGCCCGTTTACGTTTCAGCAGTATGGTCAATCCGGTCGCTGGGTCAGCAGTGTGTTTCCGGAACAGGCCAAACTAGTCGATGACATGGCGTTTCTGATGGCCATGACAACCAAGACCAACGTCCATGGTCCTGGCAGCTACATGATGAATACCGGGTTTCTGCTGCCCGGCTTTCCCTGCATGGGCGCATGGATCTCGTATGCTTTAGGGGATCTATCCGACAACTTTCCGTCGTTTGTTGTGCTGCCGGATCAGCGAGGCCTGCCGTATAATTCCAAAGGAAACTTCAGTGCCGGATTCCTGCCGGCTCGCTTTCAGGGAACATTGATCAACGCCGGGGGGGCTCAACCGGTTCCTGATTTATTCGCCTCCTCGAAATACACGTTCGCTAATGGCGAAACAGATCGTAAAGCTCTCGAAGCTCTGCAATTCATTAATCGCCGTCATGCCCAGCAACGGCCGGAAGATAGTCGCCTGGAAGCACGAATCGCAGCCTCTGAAGTCGCCGCAAAGATGCAGCTCAGTGCTCCCGAAGTCTTCGATCTTTCGCAGGAGAGCGAAGCCATTCATCAATCGTACGGAATCGCTGAGACGGCGACTCAGGATTTCGGAAAGCGTTGCTTGCTTGCTCGCCGCATGCTGGAACGAGGCAGTCGATTTGTGCAGGTCTGGAGCGGTCTTTCTGGTGCCGTCAACAACTGGGACAATCACGGTAGTATTCCCAACGAGTTACCTCCGATGGCGGCCAGCATTGATCGCCCGATTGCGGCTTTGCTGACCGATCTCAAACAACGCGGCATGATGGAAGATACGCTGGTGGTCTGCTCGACCGAGTTTGGCCGAACGCCGTTTGCTCAGGGCGGCAACGGTCGTGATCACAACGGAGGGACGTTTGTGACGTGGCTCTCCGGTGCCGGAATCAAAGCGGGCGTTTCCCATGGCCGAAGCGATGATCTGGGCTACAAAGCCGTCGAAGGTGCCACCTATTGCTATGACCTGCACGCTACAATTCTGCACCTGTTGGGCATCGATCATACTCGACTGACCTTCCGTCACAGCGGCGTTGATCGC
Source organism: Planctomycetaceae bacterium (assembly GCA_044378235.1). Taxonomy (GTDB): domain Bacteria; phylum Planctomycetota; class Planctomycetia; order Planctomycetales; family Planctomycetaceae; genus SXXK01. The sequence goes on along the minus strand of JBILXT010000061.1, from coordinate 11,666 downwards.
CGACTAACGGATGTGCATGGACATGTCGTCAAGGAGATCCTGAGCTGACGTTTTTTCGGAAGAGATGCGTCAGTGGCTGAGTGAATTCAGATCTGCGCTCAGAGTCACAGCGGCAGGTTCTACGGCCCGGCTTCTCTGACGTGACAGGTAGGTTTTGAACGGGACTCTTAGCCTCGTCCAAAGCAATCAATCCCTACGTCACAACTGGACAAGGCGTTAGTTGACGCTGATCAGTTCCACGATGAAGTGCAACGTAGCGTTGGGTGGCACAGAACCGGGAGATCCTTCCGAACCGTAACCGAGTCGTGAGGGAATCCAGAGTTCAATCATGCCGCCTTCGCCGATGAGCTGCATACCTTCCGTCCAGCCAGGAATGACGCCGTTCAGAGGAAACGAAATGGGTTCACCACGTTTGTAGGAACTGTCGAATTCCTTTCCGCTATCCAGCCATCCGCGATAATTGACCGTCACCGTATCCCGAGCTGTTGGCTTGCGGCCGTCTGATTTCCGCAGAACTCGATACTTCAGCCCCGAATCGGTTTCCTGAAACTCCTTTGGTGCATCATCATCCATCACTCCGGTTCCGCTTTGCAGCAGTTCCTTGTCGGTAAATGTGACGGGCATAACATTGCTGGCTTCGGCTGTGAAGCTGTCTTCGTGTTCGCTGACTTTAGCTGGCGACGGGCAGCCCACAATAAATGCCAAAGAACTTGAAACAACGATGCCCCGAAGCAATGCTGAAAAATGCATGGAGAAAGTTCCGTAAAGTCTGCGGAGCGAATATCCTGCAGCCTGACCAGCCGCAACACCGGGGACTGTAGCGACTGGCTGCGGGTGGCGTAAGTTGAATGCGTCATCCTGTCGGCTGTGAAGAAGATCCTTGAACTGAATCCGTTAGATTCGGCAGTTTTTGCCGCTGCTCCATCGGGTGCTGAATGTGCTTTTGTCAGGATGTTTCTTGAGTGACTCGATTCGCAGTACTGGACTTTGAAACCACAGGCTTGTCGCCTGACCGAGGCGATCGGGTCGTTGAGATTGCGATCATTGTCCTCGACGAAAACTTCCGCGTTGTCCGAATGCTGGACTCACTTGTCCATCCTTGCCGTCGAATTCCGCCCTATGTCGCGTCGATCCACGGTATCTCTGACTCGGCCGTTCTGCACGCTCCGACATTCACGCAGTTGATTCCCGAGCTGCTGGATTGCGTTGCGGATGCAACACACCTGGTGGCTCACAATATATCCTTTGACCTTGGCTTCCTGCGATCAGAATTCGCTGTCAGTGGACTGACGATGCCCAGGACGTTGCAGAAAATCTGCACGATGCAGCTGGCACGTCGCCATCGAGTCGCTCGTGACGCAAAGCTTGGCACTGTCGCGCGAGCGTTGCGGATTCCGTCAATTGCGAATGCTCATCGAGCCATCATCGATGCTGGCGTTACGGCTCGGGTCTTAAGTCTTCTGCACACTCCTGACACAGAGAATGTGATCTCCGCAATTGCATGGCCGCAGCCAGATACAGAACTGGTTCGAATTCCCCCGTTTCCGCGTCCAATGCAACCCGTGAGTCTGCAGTCTTTGACGAAGTTCGGCTTGAAGCTAAAGGGTGCCGAAGAAAGAACTTTGTTCTGAACCGCAAGTTCCGACGCAAAAATAATGCAAGAGCATCAGCGCTCTTCAGTATTCTTTTTTCGCCAGGCTTCGATCTCGTCAACAAGTCGATTCGCGAGGCTTAAACCGACCGAGTTTCGAGTCAGAAAGACCACACCATCGATCAGAGAGACTTCTCGCAATGTCTTCGCGAGATCGGTCAATTCGACTTCTTCAGTGATCTTCTTCAGGTCAACGCGTTCGGCCTCTTTGTGCAACAGTCTCAGGATCAAAGCACATGGAGCAATTTCGACAGCTTCGATTTCGCCCTTTCGCTGCCATGCAAACCATGCGGCCGCAAACATTCGCTGAGGAAGGGAAAGCAGCCCCAGAAGAATTTCAACCCACGTGCGGTCGGACTCGAGACTTCCAAAAGCATAAGTCCACGCAGCGGACATTGTGGCTGCAGACCTGACGATAATTACTTCGTCTTCATTCATCGATTCATGTTCGATGTCGGCCAGCTGTTTGGGGATCCACAAGAGAGTGAAGTACTGGACTGTTGCCAGGATAATCAGCGTCACCAGTATGGCGACGGCTTTGCTGCCGATGAAACCGACACTGATAATCAGATAGAACAGCACAAACTCCATCAGTGTGGCGATCGTGCCTATGACAGCCATACCCGCCATCGCCGCCGTCACAAGCTGCTTTTGAGTCTGCAATCGCTCACTGAGCCAACGTCGCATTTGTTCTTTTTTGAGCATACCCGAGAATCAATTCTGTGTTGTTGGCTGAAAACCTGACCATGACCATCTTATCAATCTGCCCCACTCTTGCCGAACAAGATGTCGGCTTCCAATAAAACGAGACGGCTGGTGTTTTCTCAGGCGGGATCCGGAGATTTATTCCCCGGTACACAATTTCCCGGCAAAACTACGGACTTCCTTTCGGAAACTGTTCCTGCAGCCATCTGGCCATAAGTTCGTGAGCCTGATCGATTTTTGAATGGCCCGACGAGCGAGCAACAATCAGGTCAACGGGAATCAACGCATTGGGCGAATCGACTCTGACCGACGCGGCGACAACGGCGCGAGTAAACGCGATGGCGTCATCGGTGTTGACTCGAGCATCATTGTTTCCAATGCTCAGCCAGACCGCTTTCCCAGCGAGTTTCGGAGCGAGGTTGATGGCGTTGAGTGGTTCGACCTTCCCTGGTTGAGTGGTTGTCGAGAACTCTCGGAGTGCGGTCAGCCGAGTCACTGGGGAGATTCCTGCGACAGCTTTGATTCTTGGTTCGGCTGCGGCAAAGTGATACGCGACAAAACCTCCTCGAGATGTGCCACAGGCGGCGACGCGATCAGGATCTGTTAACTTCTGCTGGATCAGTTCGTCGAGAACAGCCGTTGCTCTGGCGTTAAAGGCATCAAGAAATGGCAGGTCGTTTTCCACTCGATATCGCCAACCGTCCAGCTGCTTCGGTTCTTCATCGCGAGCATCCTCCCCATGACACGGAGGTTCCAGAATGACACTGATCCAGCCTTCAGGTGCCAGTAATCTCGCGACCTCGGTGTACACCAATTCTTTTTGCATCGCATCAAAAGTATTTGCGAAGATAAACAGTGTTGGCGCAGGGCTTTTCGATGCAATCTCGTGCCCAATCAATCCGTAGGGGACTCCCGTCGACGTTCGGTGGAGCTTCATCTGAGCAGACTCATTCGCACGGATCGGGCTGCTGATCACGCACATCGCAATGAGCATTATGACCAGCCGATGGACTAACAACAGACACGTGTTGCGAGGAAAATCGAAGCGCGGAAACATTTGGCTCTCGCGGGGAAGAGATGAAAGTTTGTTTGATTCGTCCACCACGCCAATGTAACTGCCGGGCACTTCTGGGGCGAGAGTCAGGACATCCAGGGTGACTCAACGCCAGTAATTTGGTCAGTCATCTTTTTGGCGACGATTGCTCAACGGGATCATGCAACGTTATTCTTGACCGGTCATTGTTCCGCAACTCACCGGAAAGCCCTCCCGCTTGACTGAAAAATCAAGTTGACTGAAGGTGGGACAACTTTTCAATAATGCAAAGAAGTGCAGGGCTGAAGACTTTCGCTGAACAAGACACCGTCAGGCTGAGTATCAAATCATTGAGATCCAGGGGCGTCGAAATGCGAATCATGATTGTGTTGCTTGCGTTTTGGCTGCTGCAGCCGCTGCCTGCTTCTGCACAAACCGAACAAAGTCAGATTGAACCTGCAAAGCGATTCAACGTTTTCGTGAAACAACAGGCCGCAATCATGCGTGCCAACGATAATGCTCCGGGGACAATTGAGGACTGGCAGAAGACTCGCACGGATCTGCGGGATCTGTTGCTGAAAGCCTGGGGAGGATTTCCGGCGGAGAAATGTGCGCTGGAAGCTCGAAATCTTGGCGAAATCCAACGGGACGGCTATCGCGTCGAAAAGATTGTCTTTCAAACGATGCCCAGCGTGTGGATGACTGCAAATGCCTATGTCCCGGAAGGCAAGCCAGGGCAAACTTTCCCTGCTGTGCTTTGCGTCCACGGTCATTGGGCTGGAGCAAAACAGGATCCTGTTGTGCAGTCGCGATGCATCGGTTTGGCGAAACTGGGTTTTTTCGTGCTTTGCGTGGATGCTTTCGGAGCCGGAGAACGTGCGATCGGGGAAGCATTGGGCGAATACCATGGCGAAATGACCGGGGCTTCGCTCCTTCTGTTGGGGCGGCCGCTTTCTGGTATTCAGGTCTACGAAAACATGCGAGCTGTCGACTATCTGCAGTCTCGGCCTGAGGTTGATCCGAACCGTCTGGGTGTGACTGGTGCCAGCGGCGGTGGTAATCAGTCGATGTATGCGGGTGCGTACGATGAACGCTTTCGATGTGTCGTGCCCACATGTTCCGTCGGAAATTATCAGGCTTATTTGAGTGCCGCTTGTTGCATGTGCGAAGTCGTTCCTGGAATCCTGCAACGCCACGAAGAAGGGCATGTTCTGGGACTTGCGGCCAATCGAGGACTGATGGTCACAAGTGCGACTCAGGATGCGTTTCAGTTCTCCGTGGATCAGGCACGCATCTCCATCAGCCGAGCACGTGAGATTGCTGCTCTGACTTCATCCGATGGTCCATCGGCGGTGAAGCATACAATCATTGAATCACCGCATCACTATAATCAGCCGATGCGAGAAGCGATGTATGGCTGGATGACCAAACATCTGAAAGGAGAAGGCGACGGCAGTCCGATTCCCGAGCCTGAAATTAAACCAGAGGAGCCTGAGGTTCTGCGTTGCTTTCCGGGTGAAAGTCGGCCCGATGACTATGTGACAATTCCGCGATTCTTTGCTGAGGAGGCACGGCAACTGCTGAAGGCTCGTGAGATAGAAATTGATCAGAAGCATTTGTTGGCATTGGCCGTCGCGAAAACGACGGAGGATCGCAACGCTGTTCGTGAACAGACTGTGGATCAACTTGCGAAGACATTGAATGTTAAGCCCACGACATCTCCGCTCAATGTGAAACAATCGAAGAGCTCTGATGGGGCGTATATCGATTTGGCATTTGAAACAGAACCGGGGCTTGAGATTTCCGCACGCTGCGATTCCGAAGTGATTGAAAAGTCCGGCGATCAGAAATTAGCCATTCTGTTGAACGTCGACGAAGGTGCTGAGAAAGCTTTCGGCGGCGAGCAGGCTGAGGAATTGCGGAAGCAAGGCTATGGAATTCTGGCCCCGGAATTGCGGGCCACCGGGAAGTTCGCTGTAGCGGGCGACCGTATCGGAAATGCACCAGATCACAATTCTGCAGAATGGTCCCTGTGGATTGGCCGACCGCTGCTGGGGCAATGGACACTCGATGTCGTTCGAACCCTTGATGCTCTGGAAAATCAGACGGGGGCGTTGCCGAAGGAAATTCTGATCTGTGGAACAGATTCGTCAGGCACGGTTGCTTTGACATCGGCTGCGATCGATGACCGCATATCAAAAGTACATCTCCAGAGTTCGTTAGGTACATTTGTGGATGACCAGAAGTTCAACGGACCTCGCCTGGGAATGCTGGTCCCCGGGTTGCTGCGGGATATTGGCGATATCGGCCACATTGCGGCCATGATTGCTCCTCGAAAGTTAACGATTGAGAAACCGGTATCAGCTTCGGGGAGATCGCTCTCCGGGGAGGCGTCGTTGCCAGCATTGAAGTTTTGCAGCGATATCTACAAAACACTCGGTGCGGCCGACGCGCTGGTGATCACAACGGCGGATTGAGTTGAGTTTGACAGTCGCATCAGTGAGTTTCCCGATGCATCAATCGGCGGCGAAGTGACATCACCTGTTGCGGCATGCACCATTCGCCAAGTTTGTTAGTCAGCCCAACGTAGAAGTCTCTCGCAAAATCTCGCCCCGTCTTATGGGCCGCATAGATTTGCTGCCCGAGATCTACCAGACGCTGGCGATGCTCGGCCATGCGAATCAATGTCTCGGAACGAATCATGTGAGGACACAACTTCCGTTCAATCAGATCCCTTACTGCGGCTGCAATCTGCTGAGGATTATCTGCAACAATTCGTGTGAAGCGTGGATCAAACCACGAATCACGTCCGCCGAGACTTACGGTCGACACAACCGGCAACCCACACAGCAGGTACTCAACGGCCGCGTACATGGCTCCTTCGCAGGCTGAGAGGCACAGTCCCACTTTCGATTGATTCAGCAGGCGATTTACCTGTTGCTCATTCAACATGCCTTTCTCACAGTCGTAAGTAAACGTTGCCGTCGGCAGAATGGATTTCATTCGAAGAAAGTATTCATCTGAATCTTCCGGAGTCACCGTGCCACCAATAATCAGCAACGACTGAATTTCATTCGCGAGCTCATGACGTTTGAATTCCGCCATACGAGCGTTGTAAACCGCGTCGAAACATTTGCTGGCTGCAGGATCGATTGAGAACATTCGTTCATCGAGGAATGCATTCTGGTTAATAAAGTGAGCCGAAATCCCTCGAGCGACGAGGTCTCGGCACACCGAAATGTCGTTCACACAGTGATGAATTCTGTGATTGGGCCGCAATTGGCGTGCACGCTGGTCGAGCCATGCAATATCGTCGGCCGTTTGATGCCAGAGATACATCGCGAGACGCGTGATCGGCTCATCGGGAATGAATTCGCCAGCATCTTCGTGGCCCATCGAGTGATAGACGATCGGCGGGTCTGATGAAATCCATCCGCACACGATGGCTCGCCGTTCAATCTGCGGCTCTGCCGTTGTCGAAACCAAGAACTCATCACCAACAAACCGAGTCGCACGGCGCAGCCCGACTGCTCTGGCGTTTGACCACAGAGTGCTGACGTCGCCAATATGCTGCACGAGACTCGGTGTGGGAAAGATCACCCGAATGTTTCGCCGCTTCGCCCAGTCTCCAAGCACGACATCAATACCGGCCTGATAATCGTTTCGACATCGTTCAATCACGATCGGGTCGGCCAGAAATTCTTCCGCAGCCGTTCTGGAAAAGATCAACGCCACCGCACCGTAGACCCAGGTGTCACGAAACTCGTGCCAGCCAGCTTTCTCTTCCGTGTAGTCCGCACAGCAATATGGGGAGATGACAAAGCGGTCATCGTCGGGCCATCGGATCTGTTCCAGATAATCACGGACCGGCAAATGAGAAGGCCACAAGGCATCATCCTGAATCATCAAAAGTGCATTGGCCGCCGGATACCTTCGCAGCAGTTCGGAAAGAGACAGGAAGAAGTTTCGCCATGCTCCTGCCGCGGGATTGCGAACTGTCGTAGACGCCGCAGAAAACTCTTCGCCAATTGAGACTTCGCCGTCAACAAAAAAATGCAGCTGATCCCAGCCACAGGCCTGAACACTTCTGAGACATCGTTCCAATGTCGGCTGGCGACGCGGAGCTGTTGTGATACCGACGGCCCATGACGTCAACGTCCCTCCCGAGTAATCCGGCATTGGCAACATCTGCAGCAGTTGCTCGACGGTTCCTCGTTCCGTTGCTTCTTCGCTGCTGGAATCGAAAGGCAGATCGTCCTCGTCGGAGAAAACCAGCGGGAGGCTCGCCTCGGCAAGATCTCGCGTTTTGGTCAGGCGTCTGGTCAGCTCAGAATCGGCCGCGATACGGCCATCGGCCAGAGCATTCTCGCAGCGTGACCACAGCAACGAAGCAACAACCGGATTGAGATCCTCGGGTGTTGGCAGAAACGAACGGCAACACGCTTCGCAGGTTTCCTGATTGACTTCTGCAGCTGAAGTGTCCAACCCTGTCAGCAGGTCACGGATCAAATTACACAGAAACGTTTCTCCGCTCGCGACACGGGAAGTGCAGGTTTCCGGGTGGCGAGTGGTCATCAGAACATATCCGCAAGTGAAGGATTATAAAGACTGAAAATTCACTTGTCAGAGTAATGCAAACTGATGGGCACTGCCAGGCAGATCAATTGCGGTTTCCTCGCGTGGCCGTTCGTTCAGAACCAAAGGAGCCCTCTCGCTCCGTCGAGAGGTGCCTTGCAGGTTTCAAATTCAGCAATCAATGCAGAGCCCAATGTGCCTGAGGATGGTGCGGATCTGCGGGCCAGACACCACTTCACTGGGCTGTACAAGGCTCGTCTCGGCGGGAAGTGTTAGCGGAGGGGGATTCAGGAGCTCCAAGTGATCAAACGGTGTATGCGGCTTTGTTCTGGAAATGTGAGCTTCGCGGTGCACCCTGCGATTCGCTGCGGAGCAGCGGCGTATTGATAGCCTGTGGCATTAGCCACAGGTCACGGAGCCCTAATCACCCCAAGCTGCGACGCAGCGAAGCTATGCGGCTCAAACCCCGTTACGATCTCAAGGAGCCGAACTCAAATGTGCAGTCGATGTCACGAATTGTAGTCTCATGGTCCGCTCGTGGTAACGTCGCTCCTCCGGAGCTCAGGTTTTTGTGTGATTGCAGACCTCGGGCTGAAGCCGGCTAAAACCTAGGGCTACCTGCTGCCGCCTCTACGAGGCAAAATCAAAACGCTAGTTGTCCCACTGAATCTCGTCGCAATACCAAATTTTTGACACCTCAGGCTAGCGCCCGGCGGCTAATGTTGGCGACGCCTCCAGCATGTCGCGTTAAAAAATTAACGAGTGCCTCTTGCATATTGCTGCTGTTGGCGTTAATAATTTAACGCACAGGGTGAAACGTGTTTCTGCAGGAGTCGTGTTGATGTCAAAGCCTCCCGATCTTAGCCGGCGTGAACGGCAGATTATGGACGCCGTGTTTGCGCTGGGTGAGGCCACCGTCAATCAGGTGGTCGATTCGATTCCCGATGCACCAACAGCCATGGCTGTGCGACGGATGATGCATATTCTTGAAGAAAAGGGGCATCTCAAGCGACGCGAGAATGGCCGCGAAGTGATTTACTCGCCCCGTGAGACAAAAGTCAAAGCCGGGCGCAGCGCGTTTCAGAATGTGCTTGAAACGTTCTTCGGCGGTTCGCTGGAACAGGCGCTCGCGGCGCATCTGCATTCGCGGAAAGATCACGTCACTGACGAAGAACGTGAGCGGTTGATTGCTCTGATCGAACAAGCCCGAGCGGAGGGACGTTGAAATGAATCGTCTGGTTTCGGTTCTCACGGCGCTCGGTGGTCTGGTTGTGTTTCCTCTGGTGGATTCCGCCATCAAGGGGACAGTTGTGCTGCTGCTTGCTGGCTCCGTTTGCATGATGCTGCGACGGGATTCCGCGGCGACTCGACATTTTGTCCTTTCGACTGCGCTGGGTCTGCTCCTCGTGATGCCGTTACTGTCGCTGGTGCTGCCAGCATGGCGGATTCTCCCAGAATGGCTGCGTCCGAAAGAACCCGCCGTGGCCGCCGCTCAATCAACATTCATCCCGCCGACGGAGACGTCGAAGCCTGTGAAGATGACGGGGCCGGATTCTGATTTACTCCCATGGCCCACCGACGATCGTTCAGCGGGCGACATGGATCTGCTTCCCAGTAGACCCGCAAGGCAAGAGAGCGAGCAAGACACGAAGATCCGTCCCGCTGACACAAAATACCGGTCGGTTGATACGGGCCTATCGCTCATTTCATGGACGACATGGCTCAGTGGAGTTTGGTTTGCCGGTTGCGTTTTGCTCACCACGCGACTGGTGGTGGCATCCTTGATGTTGCGACGATCGGCACGACGGTCAGTTCTGGTTGAAACACTTTCCGGCGAGCGGCAGGGCGTCAGCCCTCCGTGTTTGTCCCACATGCCCGATCGCAGGATATTCGCAGACGATGCTGCAGATCAACAACCGCGGCTAGCGCCGTGCGGCTCACAGGGATCGGAATCACAGGAAGTCGGACTGACGGGGACACGGAGGGCTGACGCCCAGCCGCTCGCCGACGTGCAACGATTGCAGGCCGCTCTTGCCCAGGCAAAAACAGCGCTCGGAGTAACACGACCCGTGCAAATGATGCTCGATCCGCATCGATCAATTCCTGTCGTCTGGGGTCTTTGGAAAACTCGGCTGCAACTGCCCACCGAAGCCATCAGTTGGAGCGACGAGCAACTGCGTTCAGTGCTGCTGCACGAGCTGGCTCACGTCCGTCGTCAGGACTTGTTCGTCCTGGCACTGACTCAGATGGTCTGTGCCTTGTACTGGTTCAATCCGCTGGTCTGGCTGGCGGCGTGGCGTCTGCACGTTGAACGAGAACGCGCATGCGACGACCTGGTCCTTGCCAGCGGCGTGCGAGCTTCGGCCTACGCCGAACACTTGCTTAACGTGGCGACTCAATTGAGTTCTTCGCAGTGGACTCAAGCGTGCGGTCTGGCCATGGCCAGAGACTCTTCGCTACATGGTCGGCTGACTGCAGTGCTGAGTGAAAAACAAAATCGTCGCAGAATGACGACTTTCATCACCTGCGTTTCATTGATGATCGCTGTTGCCGTTTCGGTGCCGATTGCCATGTTGCAGGCCGCAAGTCTTCATTCGGACGAAAAAACAGTAACCGATTCAAAACAACCAACGGTGCCGCCAGCGGACAGAGTTCCCAACGGTAATTCCGAGGACTGGGTCAACGAACCGAACATTCCTGCCTTTGCCCTGTGCACAGAATCGCTGATTTGGCTGCATGAGCAGCATCTGGACTGGAGTGAACCCGTCAACGGACTGCGTGCAGCGTTAAGCATTCGTTCGAAAGCGACGGACGGGGTTGCCGGAAAAGAGCGCAGGATCCTGCTTATTATCCAGAACGTATCTGATCAGCCGATTCGATTCTGTGACACGGAGATTCATGAAACGGACACTCCCGCGGCAGATGTCGAAGGCCGCAAGTTGTACCTGAACAGGGGCGGCGAAATCATGTTCGGGATTCAGAATGCAAAGTCGACGAAGACAGATATATTCTTGCCACCTCGTGCGATGCGTCTGGTCGACATGTTCGACAACGAACAGGGCAACGAGCGGGGGCGAAAGAGGGGAGATGGGCTGGCGGAAGGCATCATCAAAGATTCGACTCAGGCGTTATTCGCCGTGCTTAATATTGTCCATGCGCCGGAAGGAGCATGGACAGGCATGTTGAAGACGCCGGCAACACGCGGGGCATTTGCAGCGCAGGGACCGATGCCGACGAACAAAGAGGGACAAACTTTGTTTCGCTATTGTATCGATCACGCGCGTCTCAATGGAGACATCCCGGGCGGATTTATTAGCCGACTCCATGATCTGGTTCAGGAATTCATCCAACTAAACTCCGGAGATCAATACGGCGATGCGTATGCAAAGAAGATGCAGCCGCTGTTGACGCGTTTCGAGCACAAGGGCGACTGGAAACAGGAGGACGCCGCAAAACTGTTAAATGACATCGCAGCCGTGACAACAATTCCGCTTGAACGCACGATGAATGCGATTCGTGAAAATACACTTCAGCGAGGCCTGCCGATCCCTGCATCCATGAACAATCTCAACTGGGGAGAAACATTGCCCGGCGGTTTGCGAATGGCCTGGATGCTGGAGCCACGTGCAGAGAAATATCATCGAAGCTCAGCGTTGAAGTCGCGAGTCATCCTGCACAATTCGGGTGCCAAGCCTGTCATGT
>JBILXT010000376.1:0-7089 GCA_044378235.1 Planctomycetaceae bacterium | reverse complement strand
GCGCCGCCCACGAAGGCCTCGATCGCTGGGGCTACGGCATGGCCTCAGTTCGTTTTATCTGCGGCACTCAGACCATCCATCGAACACTCGAGACAAAACTCAGCGAATTTCTGGGGACCGAGGAAACGATTCTCTACGGATCCTGCTTCGACGCGAACGGTGGTCTCTTTGAAACGCTGCTAGGTGATCAGGACGCCATCATTTCAGACTCATTGAATCATGCCAGCATCATTGACGGCGTGAGACTCTGCAAAGCGCAGCGATTTCGGTATCGCAATAACGATATGGCTCATCTGGAGGAACAGCTTCAGGCCGCGGCGTCCTGTCGCTTCCGCATGATTGCGACCGATGGCGTTTTCTCGATGGACGGCTATCTCGCCAACCTGCCAGAGATTTGTGCACTCGCTGACAAGTATAAAGCGATCGTGATGGTCGACGATTCACACGCAGTCGGTTTTATGGGACCAACAGGACGAGGAACACCCGAACATTTTGGCGTCGCTGATCGCATCGACATAGTCACAGGGACTTTGGGAAAAGCGTTGGGCGGAGCGAGCGGTGGATATACCAGTGGCCGCAAACCGCTCATCGATCTGCTGCGCCAGCGATCTCGTCCGTATCTGTTTTCGAATACTCTTGCACCGCCAATTGCCGCTGCATCCGTCAGAACATTAGAGTTGCTGAATGAGTCACAAAGCCTGAGAAATCAGCTTCAGGAGAACTCACGCTACTTCCGCAGCGGGATGACAGCCGCTGGTTTTCGACTTTTGCCGGGCGAGCATCCGATCATTCCGGTCATGATTGGCGACGCCGCGCTGGCCGCTCGCCTTGCCGATGAACTGCTGCAGGAGGGCATCTATGTCGTCGGATTTTCGTTCCCCGTCGTGCCCAAAGGTGAAGCTCGCATCCGAACGCAGATGTCCGCCGCTCATACTCGCGAGCAATTAGAATTCGCCGTAAATGCCTTTCAAAGAGCAGGACGGAAAGTGGGGGTCATTTCCTGACACCGGCGTGCCACCGAATGCTTGATCGCTCCAAAAGTTAGTGAGTCTTGAGCTCCCCAGTCGCCAGCCAATGTGAACACTCGGGGCCCAACTGATTGACGGCGATCTGTTCGTACTCGGCGGATTCTTCTGCAGTCAGAACATCGGCCCAGCGACCATTGACACCTTTGTTGATGAAGACTCCGGCGCCCGCATCCCAGAATAAACCGCCGAGCGGGACACTCTTCGTCGCGTTCTTTTTCATCCACTCGAATGAGCAATGCTCAAGAATGGCCGACCAGTGCGACTCGTTGATCGGGATCTGCAGGAACTTTGCAATCTGACGAATCGTCCCGGGAAGATCTCGCTTGAGTTCTGAAAAATGTACGAAGCGCACGTTGGGAAGATCACGAATCTGCCACCACGTACGAATGTTGTCCCAAAACGACCAGAACGGATATCCATCTCGAGTAAGCCAGTCTCGCCAGTATTCGCGAATATCCTCCGGAGGGCGTTCGATCGGCGGACCAACGCGGCCGGGCGTCTCATTCAGAGCGTCATACCATAAGTGATTGGCATTTGCGTGATGGTTGTAAAGGCTCCAGACAACATCGCGACCATCTCGGCCAATGTAGAGGTATCGGGCTCGCGGCGAAAACACCAGCGCATCGACCGGCAAGTGAGTCTTCAGAAACCGTCGATGTGTTTGAGCTTCCACATACGGAAGCTTTACTTCTTTGGGTGGAACACGCAGGTCGAGCCATGGAGAGATCTCAGCCACAGCCAGTTCCGGATCACCGTTGAACAGTAACTGAGCAATGATCTGCTGCATCCACGTCGTGCCGGATTTGGCATAGGTCGCGATGACGATGTCATCGTCGCGAAACTGAAAGTCGTTCCAAATCGTGGAATCAAAGTGATGATTGTGCAGCTCACGAGTTTTCACCGGCCATGAAGTTTTGTCAGACATTGGCTTTATTCGATAAGAATCGTCTGGATGGGAGTTGAGAACTGACTTTAAGGTTTGCTAATCGGTTCAACAGAGTGTTGCCTTGAGGAGCCGCTTTGAGGATACTCGTTGTCGCCTGCAAATTCGGTGAAACACGCCCGGTCCGCAGGCAACGTTGTGCTACAGCTCCACCACTGTTCCTCCACCAATTACGGCTCTTTTCATGACAAATGATGAACACGCTGAGGTTCCTGGCCAGACAGACGAGATCGATGACCTCGCAGGCAACAATCGCAACAAAGGCCCTCAGCCCATTATCGAAGTCATGCGTCAGTATGATCTGAAGCCGAATGATCTCGTCGAAGCATCGGCAGAACAACTGACCCACAAAATGGTAGCCCGCGCGATGAAGGGCCGACAGCTGACGAGTAACTCAAAGGGTATTGTGCAGCGAGCGATGAATCGAGCCACCTCAAAGGTGTGGACTCAGAAGCAGCTGTTCAATTATTGAGGACAAGGCGCCAATGGGCCGTTGTTCAGACGTTTACCGAAGAGCCAGAGGCGACCGCCTTTATGCGAACCGGCGCCTCCGGCTTGGCGGTAAACAAGAATTCTGGATCATTGGTAACATCGTCTGTCAGTTCAGAGCTTCATCCGCAAAATGCGATTGTTGCCCATATCGACAACATAAAGAAATCCATCGTGCCACGTGACACCGTGCGGATGGCTCAGGTGAACTCGAGCATCCCCATGACCTTTGCCGAGGATCGTGGTCACTTCACCACTCTTCGCGTCGACTCGACGAATCGCTCCATTTTCGTCATCAGCGATATAGATGTTGTCGGCGTTATCAATGCACAGATGCTTGGGAGAACCAAACTGAGCTTGCAGCCCGGGACCATCCACAAAGCCGCGAACTCCTGTTCCAGCCGTCGTATGAATCGTTCCATCTGGTCGAACTACTCGCAGCGCATGGCCACCGCGTTCGAGGATCCAGATGTTCTGTTTTGAATCCTGAACGACAGCGCGAGGATCAACCAGGGGACCATCAACAGCGGCAGCGCCGTCGATGGGGACTCCCTTCTTACCGTTGCCAGCTACCGTGCTCACCAAGCCGCTTTTCAGATCGACAGCGCGAATACGACGGTTGTTGAGATCGGCCACATGAATCACGTTCTTGTCAGAGCTGAGAGTAATGCACATCACGAAATTGAACGTGGCTTCCGTCGCCGGGCCACCTTCGCCACTGAATCCCTTTCTGCCATTGCCGGCGATCGTTGTGATGACACCCGTTTTCGCATCCACTTTGCGAATGCAATGATTCCAGCTGTCCCCGATCAGCAGATCTCCATTCGGTGCGACGTCGCAGTTGTGCATTCCGTTGAATGTTGCATCGGCCAGTTTTCCGCCATCGCCTTTGTAGCTCTTCGAACCGTCTCCGCCCGCATGATGCAGATTACCGCTGCTGTCCAGTTTATGAACCCTTCCGCCCTCGAGTTCGACAATCCACATGTCACCGGCCGAATTGAACGCTACGCCGAAGGGAGATGTCAGTGGACTTTTTGCAGAGTTCCACTCACCGCCTTCGGATTCCATAAAGTCGCCAATGACAAACTCAACCTCCTCTGCTCTGGTCTCAGCCGTTGTTGAGAAAAAGAGTGTGAAGGCCAGGGCCGAGAACAGGACAGGTGTTGAAACAAGTTTTTGCACGAAAGAGTCCTCGAATTCAAAATAAGGTCGTACGTCCCGTTACGTGGCAGGTTTTCCCGGAAACATTCAGCACAGAGCCCCCCTGGCGATAGGGTTTCCGCAATCTCCAGAGTCCCCGCATTCAAATCCAGGCTTGTTCAGGTCGTTCATGGTCATTTTCCCGCCGAAGCCGGTGAAGTTCCGAAAACGGTGGTAGAAATTGTACAGGACGACGTCAAAATAGGCCGGAACCATCCGTGACACAAGCGGCTCAGGGCTCCCAATAACAATGCAAGGACGTCCGCTACGACTGAACTTCCTTCAAACCACGATAAGCATCGTGCTGCTGACGGTTTGTCACGTCTATGCTGTCGGCACCGCAGGTGCTCAGGAGAACTCAGCGCCGATTGCCTCGCGGCCGCTGTTCGGCTTTGCAATTCGCAACGCACTGATGGAGGAACGTTTTCATCGCACCCGAAATGAGCAGGAAGCGGTTTCGAAACTGCTGATGAACACCAACGTGACCGGAAGCCAATCCACCGTCACGGAAACTCGCCTGAGAATTGTGCCCGACGATAAGTCTCTGCGCTTCGAACTTTTGAATTCCGGCGATGTCACCAGTCAAACAACGGGATTCAATTCTCAAGCGACGGTCGACAGCGTGGGCCAGCATCACTTTGAGATTACGAAACCACTTTGGTTTGATGGCAAAACGTTTTTGACACTTCCGGCCCATGGAACAATCCAGGCGTCACAAACTCCGCAGCGAGTATTCAGCGCGGCGGGGGCCACGATGCCGTTGCTGGGTCCGTTGAGTGATCGCGTTGCCTGGAATGAAGTGCTTCGCCGCACACCGCAGATCAATCAGGCTGTGGCCGAAGATGTGTCTCGCGATGTTTTGCCGAAGATCAATCGACTGATCGATGAAGATTTTGCAAGCCGTCAAAAAGATGTCGCGAATGCGCAGAGGAAGATCGAATCGATCTTCGGGAGTACTCGCCTCCGCTGGTGTTCTCGATCAACCAAAGATGTTGTGTCGATTTGGTCAGTTGATCAATCACTTTACCCGGATGGTTCGGTGCTTGCGATGCCGGCTGAGGCGGGTGCATTTCGTAATGATGAGTCCGTCGTGGCGTTTGTCTCAGAGGACTCGATTGAGTCCTTGCTGACACAGTATTTTCCAGCAGGGCTAAAACTCACCGACAAACAATTGCAGAAGCTGGAAATTCTCGAGGAGGGATCTGATGCCGGTCCAGCTTTTTCTCTCGATCGGCTGATGTCAATCTTTGCCGCACTTCGGTCTGAAGGCTCCGAAGAGGCCGCATTGTTTACTCTGGAATTGGCCAGGAAGAATCCGTTTCAAGTCAAATTTGTCGATGGTGATATCCGGTTGATCACCACTTTTCAGATTCATCCTAAAGGCGGTGCGGCCAGTGGCTGGATGACGACGACGTTCAATCTGCGAGGAAAAAGACTGTCTGACGACGAGTGGACGGTTGCAATTCGAAATGTGGATGTGGGTGAATCCGGCGGCAGTTTGGAGGCAGAATCGTCCGAAGAGCCAACCGATCAACTGATCATTCCGACGGCCGGAGAAGAGGATGGCCAGCCGTCGGTCGAAAAGGCTGGCGTGACGACGGTTCAGGTCGGAACCGTCTGGATCCCGATCATTCGCAATGCCGCGCAGTCGCTTGCCGAAAAAATCCCGCCTGTCAGACTTCCGCTTGAGTTTGATAGCGCGGCGATTGTTCCCGGTGCACCTCGATTTCGACTTGCCAAAATTGATTCCGCTAACGGAATGTTGCGAGTCGGCCTGAAGGCACTGAATTCCGGTGCCATCGCCAGCGGCCGTCAGAATCAGAAGTGAGCCGTTGCGATTGCGTTTCGATTCGCAACAACGACCTCATATTGTCCCGCATGATTTGTTCGAATGACAATGGAGAGTTTTCGATGAAGTGGTTCCTGAGTGCATGTGCTGTACTTTCTCTTTTCGCTGGTTCGAGCATTGCCAGCGTCGCTGCGGATGAAGCTCCGGCAAGCTACAAAGTAAAATTTGAAACCAGCTGTGGTGATTTCGTGATCGAAGTCACTCGCGAATGGGCTCCTCTGGGTGCCGATCAGTTTTACACATTGATCAATAAAGGTTTCTATGACGAGTGTCGGTTCTTTCGAGTCGTCCCGGACTTCATGGTGCAGTTCGGCATCAACGGTGATCCTGCCGTTCAGAAGGACTGGCGCGAAGCGAAAATCAAAGACGACAAAGTGACTCAGTCCAATCGTCGCGGATACATCACGTTCGCAACATCAGGACCGAATTCACGAACCTCACAGGTCTTCATCAATTTCAAGGACAATGGCAGGCTTGATGATCTGGGCTTTGCTCCATTCGGCAAAGTCATTGAGGGAATGGATGTTGTCGACAAGATCAATTCCGAGTACGGCGAAGACCCAGATCAGTTCTCAATTCAGAATCGCGGCAATGAGTACCTGAAGAAGTCGTTCCCGAAGCTGGATTACATCAAGAAGGCCACGATCATGAAGGACGAGCCTGCCGCCGAGAAGACTGAAGCGAAGTAGTCAACTTAATACAGGCATTAACGCCGGATAACGTTGGCTTGTTGTGAACACTGATGATTTGACCGTTTACCGCCGAGCCACAGGCGACGACTTTCGTTTGAGGCGTCGCCTACGGCTCGGCGGTAAACAAATGGCGGGCGACTTAAAAAGCGGGGAATTCCGAAATGAGCAGGTTTGTTCAACGTCTTTTGTCGGTGCTGACTTTGGTCATCTGCATCGCCCCGGCCGTTTCCGATGAGACCGCTGAAAAGTCCGCCGAGAAGCCCTCGAAACGTTACGAACGCCGACCAGATCATGACCCGAACGGTATCGGCAAATTCTACATGGGGCGAGAGATCGCTCATGTCATGGGATTCGCCGGTGCCGATTGGCTGGAACGCTCCAGTCGTGAAGAAGAAGAGCGACTTACGCTTCTTGTACGATCCCTGCATCTGAAGCCTGGGGACGTTGTCGCCGACATCGGCGCCGGCAGTGGCGTCATCTCGCTCCGAATGGCCGAGCTGATTCTTCCGGAGGGAAAAGTCATGGCCGTTGACGTTCAGAAAGAAATGCTCGAACGTCTGAAGGAGAATTGTGAGAAGTTTGGTATCTCCAATGTTGAGCCTGTCAAAGGAACTCAGAAAACTACGGGCCTGAAGGACAACAGTATTGATCTGGCCATCATGGTCGATGTTTATCATGAGTTCGAATATCCCTACGAAATGCTGGCCGACATTTCGCGAAGCATGAAACCAGGTGGTCGTGTTGTCTTTGTCGAGTATCGTAAAGAAGACCCGACCGTTCCGATCAAAGAAGTTCACAAAATGTCGCAGGCGCAGGTTCGCCGCGAAGCCGAGCAGGAAGAGTTTGGCCTGAAGTGGACCGAAACAATCCATGTCCTGCCGCGTCAGC
>JBILXT010000060.1:0-25571 GCA_044378235.1 Planctomycetaceae bacterium | reverse complement strand
TCTGGAGTGACGGCTTCCGCCTTCGAATAGGCCTTATCCGGCACAAACACGTCAACCCGCTTCCTGGGTTCCGGATTCATCCGCACCCGGACCATGTAGCCCAGGATTCCCAGCAACAGGCAAGCAACGGCAATGAGAACAAAACGAACAAGTTTGATCATGACAGTTTTCCCGGAAGACATATCCGCGACAGCCCTGCAGCGATCGTGCATGGTGCTTAGGATATTGGCGCCGCATTCCCGGATCCTATCATCCGCGTCGTTGCCTTTTTAGTGTTCCGCGCGAAAACGAAGTTCGCCTGTTAGAAACTCTGAGTTCCCACTCCACTCAACGGGTCCTGACATGCCAGCCTGAAGCAGCGAGGGAATTGTGGGTCCGGCCGTCGACGGTTCAGATCCGAAGAAGCTTTCCCGCACCGTCCAGAAAGTCCGCTGTTGAATCCTGATCATACCACCAATGCTGCGCCGCATGTATCAATGTGTTCTGCGGGGCCGTGGGTCAGACAACGTATCGCTGAGGCCTATAGCGGCTCGTCTCAGCGAGTCGGCTACCTGGGATTGCCAAAGCTCCGCAGAATTCACCGCGAATCGAGGAGTGCTTCAGAGACCACTTTTCAGCTTCGCCCGCAATGTTTACAGCGGGGCGTAGTCGCCGTTGATTGTCAAAGTAGTGCCTTGTCAGGATTTGAATTTCGAGTACTGGACCTTGCTAAAGGTCCTGCAGCCAAAGGATCTTTAGCAAGATCCACTACCACCGACCCGAAGTCTTTATCTTGACGGAGCAGTAGTTCCTTTCCGCCAGATCTGCCGGACTCGGCAAGGACCGACCGAAATCTCCGACTGCACCCTGTACGGCACCTTCTTGTTCGTCGAGATGACATTTCGGAGATAGCCCGGTAAACTTACAGCAGTGTTTGAATGAATTGCGGTGATCAGTCCCTGTGCGGGCTCGATACTCATACAAGGCTTCGCCCGGCCATGGAAACTGCAGTTTAATGTTGCCGTAGGAACATCCGATCTCACTGAGTGCTTAGTTGTCTCACATGTCCGCTCAAATGCTCACTCCGGAGTCGTTAACAGCGGCTGTCGAATCCCTGAACCAGCTTCTGCTCTCCAAACGCAATTCGCAAGGATGGTGGACAGGGCGACTTTCTACTTCGGCGTTGTCCACGGCCACAGCCGTGATGGCTCTTCATAAAGCCGCGGAAGCAACCTCGGACGGCATATTGAGATCTCGCTGGAGGTCATTGGTCAATGGCGGCCTGCAATGGCTGGCGGATCATCAGAACGACGATGGCGGCTGGGGCGATACTGTTCTTAGCATCAGTAACATTTCGACGAGCATGCTGTGTCACGCCGTATTTCGCGCTACCGCTGACGTCGTTCGTGAACAAGCTCTGCCGGAAGAGACGCTGGCGAGATGGGCGCAGGTCACGGAGTCGTCGGGGCAGCACATCGAGAAGGTGGGCGGTGTGCCGGCAGTTATTCGGAGATATGGCAAGGATCATACGTTCTCGGTTCCCATTCTCACTCACTGTGCCCTGGCCGGGATCGTCGAATGGAAGGACGTGATACCTCTGCCATTCGAATTGTCCTGCGTTCCGCATCAGTTGTATGCAGCCGTGAAAATGCCGGTGGTCAGCTATGCTTTGCCGGCTTTGATCGCCATTGGCCAGGTCATTTTTGAACATCAGGGACACTGGAACCCCGTCGTCCGCATGATTCGGCGCGCGGCGATTGGGCCGTCCCTGAAAGTGCTCGAATCAATCCAGCCGACGAACGGAGGATTCCTGGAGGCAACTCCGCTGACAAGTTTCGTCTGCATGAGTCTGCTTGGATGCGGCCTGTTCGATCACGTCGTCACACAGCGTTGTCTGCAGTTCATCGAAGCCTCCGTTCGAGAAGACGGCAGCTGGCCCATTGATACGAATCTAACGACGTGGGTCACAACGCTCAGCGTGAATGCCCTCGGCCCGAATCATCTCGGCGAGCGGCAGGGCGGGAGCCCTCCGTGTACTTCAACCGCAATTCGCAACTGGCTCCTGGGCCAACAGTACCGCACGGTTCATCCTTATACGCACGCAGCTCCCGGCGGCTGGTCCTGGACCGATCTGCCGGGTGGTGTTCCGGATGCCGACGATACTCCGGGAGCGATGCTGGCGGTAATGAAGCTTCGGCCGACAGCAGAGTCATTCTCTCCGGAGGAAATTTCTTCTCTTCGCGCCGCGGCGATTTGGTTGCTCGATCTGCAGAATCGCGATGGAGGCTGGCCGACGTTTTGTCGAGGCTGGGGAACTCTGCCCTTCGACCGCAGCTCCTGTGATTTGACAGCCCATACGCTGCGAGCATTCCACCGATGGCTCAAGCGAGTTCCGGAGATCGATCCGAAACTTCGAACGCGGACTGAGAAATCAATGACTCGCGGAATCCGGTATCTCGAAAATGTGCAGCGAGACGACGGGACCTGGCTACCGTTGTGGTTTGGTCATCAATTCAATGTTGACGACGAGAATCCACTGTATGGCACATCAAGAGTTGTTCGCGCGCTGGGGACGATCGGAGAGTCCTCATCGGTCAGTTGCCGGAGAGCGGTTCACTGGTTGCTGGAGAATCAGAACGACGATGGTGGCTGGTCTGCTCGTCGCGGTCTGAAAAGTTCTGTCGAAGAAACCGGGCTCGCACTGGACAGCCTTGTCGACTTCCCGGAAGCACGGGTAGCGATAGACAGGGCGGCGCAATGGCTGGCCGCTCGAGTGAATGAAGGAACAGTAGATCAGCCGAGTCCGATCGGGTTCTATTTTGCTCGGCTCTGGTATTACGAGGATCTCTATCCCATCATATTTGCTGCAGCCGGATTAAACCGCTGGCAGTATCCGGAGTTGACTTAAGTTTAAAATCAAAGAACACGCCAGGCCACAACGGGGCGGACCAAATTCATGTGAGACGGAAGAATGAGACCATAAACACCTGTTGTTCTGCCCTTTCAGGGGACAATTAATCCTGTGGAACTCCTTCCCACGGCGTTCCCTGAGCCTGGGCAGACATGTTATTGGCCCGTTGAGGTTGTGAATTTATTCGTAGGACGGCCTTTTCAGGCCGTCGTCGTTAC
Organism: Planctomycetaceae bacterium; assembly: GCA_044378235.1. Classification (GTDB taxonomy): domain Bacteria; phylum Planctomycetota; class Planctomycetia; order Planctomycetales; family Planctomycetaceae; genus SXXK01. The sequence goes on along the minus strand of JBILXT010000060.1, from coordinate 22,463 downwards.
AAAGAACGGCCGATTTCGACGCCCTGAAAAGGGCGTCCTACATTTCTTCACAACCTCGTTGGGCCGAGAATCGCAAAGGTTTCAGACTCAACATGAGGATCCATTGACGCTCAATTGTGTTAAGCTTTCCGCGAACGTCATGAGTTCCGGGAACTCGGCGTTTCTGACCCGCGCACTTCATCTCGCGCAAGGCCCGTTCTATTCTTCGCAAACAGCTTTGGATCGATTAAGTTTTCTCCTTCAAGGTGGAATCGCTTAGCGATTGATGCCTGACACGCCTAAAATTCGTAGCTGCTGAAGTTCCTCAATAAGAACCGAGACTCAACCATGTTGAATCAATCACGACGACACTGGATGCAGACCTGCGGAATGGGATTTGGCGGACTGGCGCTGGCCAATATGCTGCAGAATTCGGCCACAGCGGAGGATTCCGGTGGCGCGATGAGGACTCATTTCCCTGGTCGCGCGAAACACATCATTCATGTGTTTCTGAACGGTGGAGTTTCTCAGGTCGATACGTTTGACCCCAAGCCCGAGCTGACTCGTCGAGCCGGGCAGATGCTGCCGTTTGAAAACCTGCAGACCGAACGCAAGACCGGCGTCGCCTTGCCCAGTCCATTTAAGTTTGAAAAGCACGGCCAGAGCGGCATCGAAGTCAGTGACATTTTTCCGAACCTGTCGAAGTGCGTCGATGAGATGACCGTCATCCGATCGATGTATGCCGAACTTCCCAGCCATGAGATGTCTCTCATGCTGATGAATACCGGCGACCAGCGTCTGGTGCGACCAAGTCTGGGTTCATGGCTGACGTGGGGCATGGGATCCATCAACGAAAATCTGCCCGCGTTTATCGCTTTGTGCCCGGGCGGCATGCCAGTCGGTGGCGCTGGCAACTGGCGGTCCGCGTTTCTCCCGGGAGCATTCCAGGGAACTCGTATCGACACATCAAACGCCGATCCAACGCGGCTGATAGATTTTCTGCAGAACAAGCGACTTTCAAGCGGCGAACAGTCAAAACAGTTTGCCTTTCTGCAACAACTGAATGCTCAGCATCAGGCCGCACGGCCAGGCGAAGCCGCGATTGAATCGCGGATCAAATCGTTTGAACTGGCGTTCAGAATGCAGACCGAAGCCAGTGATGCCTTTGATATTTCGCAGGAGCCGGAACATATCCAGAAGATGTATGGCGAGGGACCCCAGAATCGTCAACTGTTGATGGCTCGCCGACTCGTGGAACGCGGCGTTCGATTTGTACAGACGTGGCACGGCGACATGCAGCCCTGGGACAGTCACTCGAACATCAAGGACGAACATCGACGAGTGGCCAGCCAATGCGATTCGGGACTGGCGGCGTTGATTACCGACTTGAAGCAGCGAGGTCTGCTGGACGAGACTCTGATTCTATGCACCGGCGAGTTTGGTCGCACACCATCCGTGGAGATGGGGCAGGACGGTTCCGGAGCCAGCCAGGGCCGCGATCATAATCACTGGGGTTTCTCACTATGGATGGCGGGCGGCGGAATCCGCAAAGGCATAGTTTACGGAGCCACAGACGACTTTGGTTTCAAGGCTGTCGAGAATCCTGTTTCCGCACATGATCTGCATGCCACGATCCTGCACCTCATGGGTTACGACCATCAGCGGATGACTTACCGATATGCTGGGCGAGACTTCCGTCTGACCGACGTCCACGGAGAAATCGTCCATCCAATTATTGAAGGATAAATCACGCAATCCGGCTGATAAGAAACGTCATCCATCCGGCCGATCAAAGGAACAGTCCCGAAATCAGTTCCCGATGTTTCCCTGCATTGAAGCGTTAAGGCTGTGCGTTCACTCGTAGGACGGCCTTTTCAGGCCGTCGTCGCTACAAAAACGTGGCTGACTTCGACGCCCTGAAAAGGGCGTCCTACATCTTTCCCAGCCTTCTCTGGACAACGCGTTCAAAGCCTCGGGCGGAATGGTGTGGTGCAACAGCAACGGCCATAGCAGCTGTTACTCTGTCGCCTTCCCACGCCAGGGTCGGTTCTTCTGGAATTCTCCAAGCATCGCTTTGACCGTTTCCTGTCGTTCCGCAGGAGTGGACGAAATCACTTTCTGCATCAGTTCAATAGCTTCCGGGAAGCGTTTCATTTCTGCGAGTGCCGCCGCCCTGGTCGCCAGAAAATTCCACTGCTGGTTTTGGGTTCGATCGCAGATCTCAGTCGCAATCCGAAGCGACTCTGCGCCGTTTCGCAATGAATCTGTCACCGAAGTCGCGTAAATCCACGCGATGCCATCCAGAATGGGGTCGGTCGGTTTTAAGGCTGCGGCAGAAAGCAACAGCGGAAGAGCTTCCTGTTCTCGGCCACCCTCAAGAAATACCAGGCCAAGAGATCCGTGAATGCGATTGATCTCCGGAGCAATCTTGTAGACGGCCTCGTATTGCGCAATGGCTTCTTCGAGCTTTTGGTTTTGAGCGAACAGTTCGCCCAGTCGAAGGCGGGAATCCACATTGGTCGGCTCGAGTTCCACGACCTCCGTGAGATACCCGATTGTCTCATCATTACTGGCATCGATCGGGGGAGGAGATGGTGCGATCATCTTGCGAATCCGAATCTCGCTGAGTCGAACCTCGCCGGTATCCACTTCCCAGACATTGCCACCAAAGCTCAACTGGCCATTTGCACGAAAATCACTGACCGGCAGCAGCGGGATCAGGGAGTGATCTACAAAGCACCGGTATTGTCCCGTCCAGATTTGCAGACCCATTCGCGCTTTGTCGCCGAGGCCGTCCAGGTAATAGGTTTGCGGCTGAACACCGTTCGGAAGGTAGGTTCCGGTTACTCGCGGCTGATCATCAATCACAAACGTGATACCGCCGGCTTCTCCAAGAAGTACGGCCTGCGAAAGCGCGCCGATATTAACAGCCACGCGATCAAGGAACTGATCTCCGCGAATTCGCTCAAGCGTCACCTGCACTTCATAAGGCGGTGAAAATGCAGTGCGAGGAATCGCCAGTGGCGTTGTATCACCGTAAGTGAGGTTTGAAAGGCGAATTGATGTTGGACTCTCGACAGTCGCAACAGCATCCTGAATTCTCCAATGATACAATTCCGTATCGAACGGCAGGTCGACCCATTCTCCCGACAGGAATTTCTTCTGCTGCGTGAGGCTGTTTTCCCGAGCCGCGAAGTAGAGTGTGGCTCGCAGTGCCTGGCTTTTCATTCTCGCGTCAGTGACAACTTTGATGGCCTGATCAAGTTCTTCTTCCGTCGCGCTGCGAGGAATACTGCTGCCGAATCTCTTCTCGATTTCGACCAGAGGTTCCGCCCCCGGCTCGCCCAGCGCATAGGCACTTGACGAGGCCAGCTGAGGATCCAGAACGACGTGTGCCATCGTTGCAACAAGCGGAGGACCGTCGATCTTGTCGAGCACCACTCTGGCTTCTGCGTATCTGCGATTCCGAATCAATACCGCTGCATGCAAACTGGCCTGATTCTTCCATTGGGGAGCCGTTCGATCGTTGTTGTTCTCCGTTCCCCAATAATCCATCGCGGCCCAGAAATCTGTCAGCACTTTCACGTGGCGATCGCTTTCCCATACTTTTCCGCCAGCGGTTTCTTTCCCCATCTGAACAATGCAGTCCACCAGTTTATAGGGAACAGGAGTCTCAAAGGCTTTCGTCGCGGCACACTCTTCACCGAACTCCAGCATGTCATCGTGTGAGCCTCCCCAGCGTGGCAGGAGCGAATTTAACATCGTGCTGTAGACCGGCATGTAGTCAAACTGCGCACGACACGTGATTTCGAACCACCTCCGAGGCGACCAGTGCTCGTGACCAGGATTAACATTGGCCATGGAACACATATCCAGTGCCGCGTGAGGAAGGTCCGGACGAAGAATTCAGGCCTTACGAAAATGAAGTGAGGCCGCGGAGTAATCTTTCTCGATGGACGGCCAGGCGTCTTCGGCAACGGAGTCCGCGAATCCGCCTCCTCGCGTATTGCTGGCCTTCCGCGAATAGTGCATGCCTGCCAGCATGTGCATCAGGAACGGACTTGTCTTTTCACTGATCAGTAACCGCCGATACAGGAGTTCTCGATCACCATCATCAAGATTCCGTGCGACGTTCAGCAGGTAAAACCAGTTGACGCGATCCAAAGACTTGTCGGCAGAATGCTCGTCGGAATAACGAACCATATCCTTGATCAGCTCGCGAGCGATAAGACGTCGATTCAGCGCGTCGTTCTGATCCAGGATGTTAAACCGATAAACGTTCAATAGGACTCGAAAGGTCGGACCATAACCTGCAGAGGTCAGCTGTTCCGGAAGCTCAGCCATAATCTTATGAGCTGACTCATCCAGCGGCTTCGTTGAATAACGAGTCGCCATCAGCCGGATCAGCGGATCTGTCGAGCCCCCGGAGATCGCTTCCTGACCCAACAGAGCGATACGATCAAGCACATCCAGGTCAGGGCTGTCGACATCAAGCGTCGCCCAGAGCTTTAACATCTCCTGAGCTGTCGGCCGCACGGTCTCGGGATCTTTCGTCTTCTGACCGTACGCCTCAACCTGACTTGTGCGGAACGCGGTAAACAGGTCATACACCTCTCCGTCCTGAGCGCGAGCGCCGGCGGCTCGGATTTCTGACAGTGTCGCAGCGTGAGTCCAGCCAGCCTCCTGCATGACCGCTTCACATTGCCGCTGGATCTCCTGGTCATCCAGAGTTCCAAATCGCAATGTTTCCAGCTCAGTAGTGGTCCGGTTGTCGTGAAGCTCATCCGGCGCGGGCTTGGTAAACACCGGCTCCGGGACCGCAAAGTACCAGTCGAGTCCAAACTTGCCAGCTACGACGACCAGGAGAACGACAACCAGTAACACGCCGATCCGTCGCGAAAACTGAAGCTTCACAGGAGATCTCCACCAATACAATTCTTGTCAAATCGATAGTCCGCACGCCTAATTCTGATTGATCTCAAACACCGCCAGAACCGGACAGTGATCAGACGCCATCGGCTCCGCAATCACCTCGGACGAGATCATCTTCAAGGAATCTCCTCGATAGAAAACGTAGTCGATTCGTGAACGAGGATTCGACGAGGGAGCACTTGGTGCCGCTGCGGGATCGATCGCATTCTTCCACTTCTCTTCCAGAATTCGAATCGGTTCCGAACCGGGCACGGCATTCATGTCGCCAGCCAGAATCGTCGTGGTGCTGTCGCCGCCAAACATTTGATTCATGGCCTTCGCCTCGGCCACTCGGTCGGCTTCAACATTGTGCTGAAAGTGTGTACTGATGAAGTTCAGTCGTGTCCCATTCGGCAGTGTCACAATGACAGAGATCATGCCGCGCGGGTACGTCGTCAGTTCCGGAGTTGCTTCTGTGTACGGCAAAGGCTGAATCAGAACACTCTCAACAGGTAGATTCGTGAGCACAGCGTTGCCATATAATCCGCCCTCGTAATGTTGAGTTGGTCCGAAGTGCGATTTCAGATTTGTCAGTTCTCCCAGAATCTTCACCTCGTGCAGCCGCCCGGATCGTTTCACGCCAACGTCCACTTCCTGCAACGCAACCAGGTCCGGCTTCGACGCCTTAATCACATCAGCCAGCCGCTGAAGATTGTACTCGCCGTCATTACCCTGACCGTAATGAATGTTGTAACAGAGCACTCGCAGGGTCGTGACCTCCTTAGCAATGGCCACTGGAGCGTGCAGTACGGTGACACCCATTACGAGCACCACCCACAACCATGAAAAACGAAACGTCGCCATATTGATTACCCTGCTTCAAAATGACTTATCAACGCATAGCCAACGCCCGAGCAGACTATCAGTGATGATCACAACGCCTGATTAAAAGTAAGTGATTCGTATGGGCCGGATCGCATCAGAAATGAAGCTACTGCTCTGTCAAGATAAAGAACGGGGTTGGAGGTAGTGGATCTTGCTAAAGATCCCGACACAGGAGGACCTTTAGCAAGGCCCACTACCCCGAAATCGAAGCTTAACAAAGCACTACCGTATGGGTGGAATCACGGGCAAGGAGGACTTCTGTGAACAGGCAGCCGGAAGTGTTCTGGAGGAGGCACTATGGACCGGAACCGTCCACAACGCTTCCCAGTCACTCCAGTGCGTCTGAGATTCTGAGAACACAACGGCTTCTCGTTCCGCAGTGTTGATTCCAGCGGCCGAAGCTTCCGAAGCCGGGACCGGGCGAATCGGACCTGCGCGGTTCAGATCAACCTGCAACTCATAGCTGAACATTCCATGCGGCCAGATAGCCAGTCCTTCCGCGTTGATGTCGTACGGGTGATTGTGAATGAAGTTCGTCTGAAGCTGTTCACGCACCAGATCAATTCCGCCCTTGCGATAAAATCCTTCGATCGCATTCTGGAAGGATCTCAGCTGATCCGCCGACGCAAATCGCAACCAGCCTGTTTCATGAATGGACGCCGCCACCCAACCGCTCTGCTCCTGAAACAGCAGCACGACAGGTGCCTCACCAAGCAGCCCGCATTCAATTTCTACAGAGAAACTGTTGGATGCGGCGTGGATATGCCCGCAACGCAGGCCAGTCTCCGACCAGACCGGACACAGCTCCAGAAGTCGAATCAGATCACGTTCCACAAAGCTCCGGATCGCCGTTTCGACATGTTCGAGACGGCCTCGTGCGGCTCGGCGAGCACTGAAGCGTTTGAATGACGCAGACTGATGTTCAAGTCTTCGTAAACGTCGAAACAGCTTTGGCAGAGTGCCCGAGTGAAATCCGGGGCGCAGCAGTCTGGCCACGGTTTCTCCATGGCTTCCAACAGGCACGGGTGTGAGATTCTCTTTGCGGTTCGCGAGATACAGTCGCCAGTTCTCCTTCAGTTCCCAAACGGCAAATCCAAAGATGCCGGGAATAAAGAAGATATTGAACCAGGTCACCGACCGAGCCAGCGCGGTACCAAGATAGGGGCTGAGCACATCGACCATGCTGCCTTCCAGGTAAATCAAACCCGGCAGAATCATTTTGTGGGCAACGGTCACAACAGGAAAATGCTTCACCGGGTGAAATGTCGGCTCAATCAGCAGATTCACATAGATACGAATCAGGAACGAAGCAAACGACCAGATCACTCCCAGCACGGCCTTGACGACAATCGAAAGCCAGCTTTCATCACTATGAAAACGCAACCACTCATCAACGGCATAAAGGAATCGTTCGAGAAAATTCAGCAGCATGCGGAAGAAGTCAATCACCCAGTCGATGACTGCCATCACGACTCGAGCACGCAACTTGTACCACGCATTGCCGACCCATTCGGCGGTCAGTTCCTGAGCATCACGGCCCAGTCGGGAGTTCAACGCAAGACTCGACAGCACCGTGATCGCGCTTACCCACCACCAGCCCAAAGCGACGCCGTTGATCAGCCATGGGATAAATCGACAGCCGATGACGGAGATGAGAATCGGCGTCAAAGCGACCCGGCGAATTCGCACGAACGTTCTGTTTCTCCAGAGCTTCTGCACCACCGGAAGATGCAGAATCTTCTGAGGCAGATCGATTACAACATTCCGCAGCAGTTTTAAACCACGAAACACCTGCGCAAAGAACCACTCACGAAATGGCTTCACATGAATCAAAGCCATCAACAGAAAACCAACCAGCAGGACCGAAGACAATGTCTCGATGCGACTCTGGACAATCTGATCGATGGCTTCACGAGCATCATCCGGCGGAACCGCGACAACTTCCCGAACCCCGGAAGCATTTTCAACTTCGCCCGCTGTTGGGGCCGCCTGCGTTTCCTCTGTCGCCGTGGGCGCTTGTGCCAAACGAGTCTCTTCGGTCGGTGTTGCTTTTAACACAGACGACTTAGCAACTGGTTCTGATTGCGGTAACGTAGATGATTCAGCAACCCCAGCCAGCGGTGTTGTCGAATCCACGGATCTGTCACCTGCGGATGAGATGACAGCGGAATCAGAAATTGGATTCACGACCAGCGATTCGGTGGCCCCGCGTCCAAAGCTTAAACCGTTATGTGTTTCTGCTGGCAATTCGTCGAGCGGTTCGTTTCCTTCCCGGGAGGACGCGTTCTTCGCCAGCGGGATTTCCGTCAGGTACTCTTCCATGAGTTCTGCAGCGGTCGCTTCGGATGTCCCCGCAACTGAGCCATCTTTTTCTGACGTCTCGGAGTTCGCCGGACGGTCCGAGCCTGATTGCGCAGGCTTCGGTTTGGGATGGAACATATGGACGATGTGCTTGACACCTTCCACAACCACCACAGCGCCGCCGAAAGGAATCAGCAGAAACAACGTCGCGAATCGCCCCGCCCGAGTTCCGAAGAACAGAGAACTCGTGATCTGCAGCAGTCGCAGATAAAACTCACCTCGTCGATAAACCCCATCCAGCGCCACATCCAGGCGATCGTCGGCCCGCAACAAGTGGTCGCCACGCCAGAGTTCATGCAGTTGCGTCAGATCCGGAAGCTTCAGATCATTCTTGCTGATCTGATCGCGCAGATAACCCATCGTCAGATAACCACGATCGACGATGCAATCCAGCGAATCTTCAGTCAACTTGTCGAACGCCACCTGCTCGGGAATATTCGCAGGGACCAATTGTACATCACGCAGTGTTTGCTGAATTACCGGCCGCATGCGTTCACGCATTTGCTGCTCGGCGAGTCGAGCGGCCTGCTGCAACAGCGTCGTCAGTCGCTCTCGTTCTATGCCGCTAAGCCGCACGTAGACCAGTCGAGCGGCCGAGCTGGCCAGATGCTTGGCCATCATAACTTCGCGCAGACTGTTGAGCGGACGTCGCAGTGGCCGCTTGCCGCGACTCACAACCCACTTCACAAGATCGACCTTGTAAGTTACTCGCTCGTGATCCAGACACACTTTCTGCAAATCGAACAGCAGACGTTTCTCGGAGTTCCAGAACCCATGAACCGAGTTCGTCGCTAATTCCCACAACGACGACTGCCAGGCATCCGTATCCTGCTCCGGAAAATTGATCGCGCGTCGTAAGCGTTCGACCAGATAGCGAACATCCGCCCGAGCTTTTTCCTGAGCCGCATCACGTTTGTCGTCCGACGTCGCGCGCTGCATCGCTCGGATCGCGCAAACGGCCGCGGCAACGGTGTTTCCTCGTTCATTGGCTCGATCACGTCGTCGAAGCTGTGAAACATACGCACGATCCGACGGAACGATACCAATACCCAGCGACCAGTCGCGGCGAGTATTCGTCAGGCGTGCTTCGTCGCGAACGACGTGCGGTGTCAGATCCGGAGTGGTAGCTCCGTAAAGCTGAGTCCTCTTCAGAATCTCTGCCGCATTAATATCTCGCGCCAGAACATCATCGATCTGAGGCCGCTCGACGACCGAAGGGAACCAAACCGTCAACAGGTCCGGTTCAAAATGTTTCATCTCCAGGTACAACGCGACAAATTCTCGCCACGCCTCGATGCGAGATTCCTGGTCCACAAGCCGCAGCTCATTCCTCAGCACAAAGTGCGCTTCATCGAATTCGACCTGACCGATACTGGCGATTCGTTCCTGGACATCCGCGCGATGAATATCGGTGTGCAGTCGACGCAACAGCTCGCGATCAATCTGCGCGTGAAACAGTCGTCGCCAGACCTGTTGCAGAAGCTCCTGCATCGGCCAATGTTCCAGTTCTCCTTCATCCGGCTGGCAGATCAGCAAGCAATCGGCAGGAAGATCTGAGAAAGACGTCAGCCCAAGCTCATCCGGATGCGCCAGATGCCGCACGTCGGCCGCCGGAACGATCTGGCTTTCGACATGAGGAATCGAAGCGGAGAGCTGAGCAAACCCGAAGCGTTCTCGAATGACGCGCCGGATCACTCGCGGTTCCACCAAAAAGGCAGACGGATCCGCAAGGCTTAAGGCACGTCGGAGTTCTTCAATTCTTGGTCCGTTAACTTTTGACACGGTCAACCACCGTCATTATTACTTGCATCGATTGTCAGTGTGGTCCATTACACTCTTGTTCTGTCAGAACCATCCGGCGTTTGCTTGCAGAATCCCGACCTCGTGAGCGGAACGGCGCGAGCCGCCGGTGATTTAACCGATCGTTTACCGCCCAGCCGAAGGCGCCGGCCTCCCAAAGAGCCGGCGCCTTCGGCTGGGCGGTAAACAGAAGCCCGCAGAATGCGACTACATCAACAGACCGCCAGCACAGCACCGCTCGCTGAAGAACGTGGACAATTCCGTCCCGGATCAATCAACTTTTATCGTTCTGACAAAACGGGGGAAGTGTAGCCTCCCTTACAGATGACGTCGAACGGCATCGATCAGTTTATGGATCTGATCTTCGGTCGTATACAAATGGGCGGAAATTCGCATAAAACGGCGGCCATTCCAGGAGCCCATCAGCAACTCAATCTGATGCTGATCACGGAGCGTTGTCTGCAGTACATCGGGATGGCCGTGATATCCCGGGGTCCAGCCGTTTGTCTGCGGCAACTCGACGGCCACCATGCTGACGTAATCAGATTCTTCGGGAGTGCAAAACACGCCGGCCCCCGGAATCTCCAGCAATGCTCGGCGAGCCGTTGTGACCATCTCGTGAGCGTGGTCCCGAAAGGCCTTCAGCCGATCGGGCGTAAAGAACTGGATTGCGTCTGTAATCGCCAGCACCGGCGCGGGATCACGAGTTCCCAGCCAGTTCGTGCGATCTTTCCACGACGCCGCGCGGCCCGCAATACTCCCGCCCCAGCTAACGATCGGGCAGCGAATCGATGATTGATGCCTTGAGTGAACCCAAAGGAACCCACTTCCGAAGGGACCACACAGCCACTTGTGACAACTCGCACAATAATAGTCGCAGCCGAGATCGTTCAGGTTCACATCCAGCATGGCGATCGCATGCGGCCCGTCAACACATACGGGAACGTTATGCCGTTTGGCCATTTGGCAAACAGCTTTGACCGGCAGAATACAGGCCGTTGCCGAAGTCACATGACTGATCACGATCAGTTTCGTCTTCGGCGTAATGGCCGCTTCGATGGCTTGCACGGTTCCGTCAACATCGGGCGGAAACGGCAACACGGCGGTTGTCATCTTAGCTCCGGACTCACGACACTTCGCCTGCCAGATATTCTTGACGGCTCCGTATTCATGATCCGTCAGCAAAACTTCATCATCAGGTTTCAATACGATGCTGGCCGCTACGACATTCATCGCCACGGTCGCGTTGTCGAGCAGTGCCAGTCGGTCGGGCTGTGTCCCGAGGAACTGTCCAAGCACTTTCGATGTACGGTCAAGTTCTTCTTCCATCTCCTGACAGAAGAACTTCATCGGCTGTCGCTCAAGCCGTTCGCTCCACTTCGCGCGAGCTTCCTGGACGGGGATCGGAGATGGTCCAAATGATCCATGATTCAGATAGTTACAATCGGGATCCAGTTTCCAATAAGCACCAAGGGGATGCGCTGTCGTCATATCTTGATTTCTTTATCGTGTATTCAATGGGCGCGTAGTTCCAGCAGAATCATAACCTGCATGCGTGCGAATTACTCGCATGTCCCCGGACGTCACCGGAGCCTGCATCACGAGGCTACACTTTCGAAGCCCGCCGTCGGAGACTCGTTTCTGTTCCGACACGAGCCGGGACGCAGCGGGCTCTGGAATTCTGATGGCGGTGTGTGCCGCCTTGTGGTTGGGTAGCGGGCTGATCAGTGGCAGAGCCTGTCACCTTCTGCGAGGCATGTTTGTTTTCGGCATCGGGCGAACATTCCACACCACAGAAGCGGATATGAAATCTCGATTTGAGATTTGAGATTTCATATCTTAAATCGTGCAGGCGTGCTCATGGCTTCTCGTGTAAAGAATCATGAGTTCAGGGCAGACCACTCTTTGGCAGATTTCGACCGCGGCGATCTCTAAGGTGGACAAAAACTCGCCGGTGCGAATTATCGCCGGCGAGACATCGAGGCTTGAATGGTCGGTCCCTCGCAAAAAAACGGCACAACAATTGACGAATGTGATCATTCGAATTCCTCAGAATTCACTGTGTTTCTCGCCCATTCATGCGTGTTGTTTATCAAGGAAATCGATCAGAAAACGTGTTCTCGCCGTTGTCAACCGCAAAATCGGGCGTCCCGGACTCTGTCTGCCTGGAGTCAAATGTTTGCCCATTCAATGCTTGACTCCTGCCGTAAGAAAAATAGGCTGCACTCAATACCGACCGTTTGAAGTGCCCGGAATCCTCTTCCGAACCTGCACTTCGGACTCAACTAACCATATTGATATGACACGACGTCATTCAACAACCTGCCTCAAGGAGTAACCTGCATGTCGATTGCTCGGTTGTTCGCTCCCACGTTTAAACTCTTCGCAGCCGCGCTGCTTGTGGGATCCTCCGCAAGTGCCGAAGTTGTGAAGCTGGAGCTGAGTCCCACTGGTGAAGGCGATCTGATCACTATCCGCAGTCGGGACGCACGGCAGCAGTTGATTGCCACCGCCGTTCATGCAGATGGCACTCTGACCGATGTGACTCGTGATGTTGCCTGGACGATCTCTGATCCGAAGGTACTTGCGATCGACTCAACGGGCATGGCAGTCCCAACAGCTGATGGTGACATCACCGTGACTGCGACACTCGCTGACAAGACCGTGACGTCAAAAGTGGCCGTGAGCGGGTTTGCTCACCCACTGCCGATCAACTTCCGTAATCAGATCGTGCCGATCTTTACGAAGCTCGGTTGCAACGGTGGTGGTTGCCACGGAAAGTCGGGCGGACAAAATGGATTCAAGTTGTCTCTGCTCGGCTTCGTTGCTGAAGACGATTATGAATTTCTTCGCAAGGAATCTCGCGGCCGTCGAATCTTCCCGGCCGTTCCTGGCGAAAGCCTTTTGATTAAGAAGGCCATCGGCCGCAGTCCTCACGGCGGCGGCAAGCGAATGGATCAGGGCAGCTACGAATACAATCTGCTGGTTCAGTGGATTGAACAGGGCATGCCTTATGGAACCGACAGCGATCCTTATGTGGTCGGGATCAAGTGCATTCCTGAAACACGAGTTATGCAGCGTAAGTCTCAACAGCAGATTTCGGTCATCGCAACCTACAGCGACGGCACAACTGAAGACGTGACTCGTATGGCTCTGTTCGAACCAAACGAACCAGAGATGGCAGAATCATCAACAAAGGGTCTCGTGACAACTTTGGATCTTAGTGGCGAAGTGGCCATCATGGCTCGCTATCAGGGCCAGGTTGCAACCTTCCGAGCCACTGTTCCACTGGGGGCTGACACGTCAAAGATGCCGGAGCCGGCGAATCTGGTTGATGCTGCCGTGTTTGGAAAACTGAAGCAGCTGGGAATTCCAGCCTCTGACGTTTGCGACGATGCGACCTTTCTGCGTCGAGTATCATTGGACATCTCCGGAACGCTTCCTTCGGAAGAAGACGTCCGCGTGTTTCTTGCGGACACAACACCAGACAAACGCGATCGCCTGATCGATCGACTGCTCGACAGCACAGCTTACGCGGATCACTTCGCGAACAAGTGGAACTTCGTTCTTCGTAATAAGAAGGAAGGCGGAGATGACGCTCCTGGAACAATGCTGTTCCATCAGTGGCTCTGGAATCGTATTTACGACAACACGCCTTACGACCAGTTGGTCCGTGAAATCGTCACGGCCTCTGGTGATCCTCAAATGAATCCTGCCGTGGTCTGGTATCGCGATGTGGACAGCACTGAAGAGCAGGTCGAAGACACAGCTCAGCTGTTCCTTGGTCTACGAATTCAGTGTGCTCGCTGCCATCATCATCCGTTCGAAAAGTGGAGCCAGGACGACTACTACGGCATGGCCGCGTTCTACAATCGAGTCGGCAAGAAGGCGATTCCTAACACTGCCGGTACGATGCGTGACAAGCGAGTCTTCCACAACGAAGGCGTTGCGACAGCCAGCAATCCTCGCACGGGAAAAGCTCTGAAGCCAACCGGACTGGGAACACCTGCCTACGAGATTCCAGCTGACAGCGATCCTCGCGTGAAACTGGCGGACTGGATGTCTGATCCGAAGAACCCGTTCTTCGCGAAGTCACTGGTCAATCGCTACTGGAAGCACTTCTTCAGCCGCGGCATTGTTGAGCCTGAAGATGATATGCGAGAAACCAATCCTCCGGCGAATCCAGAATTGCTGAATGCTTTGTCACAGCATTTCATTCAATCCGGCTTCGACATGAAGGAACTGATTCGCACGATCTGTCGTTCAAAGACTTACCAGCTGAGTGCTCTGCCGAACGAGCACAACGCCAGCGACAAGCAGAACTTCTCACGATACTACCCTCGTCGTTTGAGTGCAGAAGTTCTGTATGACGCGTTCCACGTTGTGACTGATACGTCCGAGAACTTCGGTGGCATGCCAGCCGGTACCAAGGCGATGCAGCTGGCGGATTCTTCCAGTGCGACTTACTTCCTGCAGGTGTTTGGTCAGCCGAAAGGTGACACGGCCTGTGAATGTGAACGCAGTATGGATGCGAATCTTGCTCAGAGTCTCCACCTGTTGAATGGACGTGAGATTCAGGACAAGATTGCTCGCGACGGTGCTCGCACGGCCAAGCTGGCGGCTGATACGGCCCGGCCGGATGAAGAGCGAGTCAAAGAACTGTATCGCTGGGTCTTTGCACGTGAGCCGAATGCCGAAGAACTTGAGGTCGCCATCGCCTACATCAAGAAGCATTCGGATAATGTTCGACGAGGTTATGAGGACGTGGTCTGGGCTTTGATTAACACCAAAGAGTTCCAGTTCAACCATTGATCTGAATCAGGGCGAGGTCTCCGGCCTCGCCCTGTTAGTTTCCCCACCTGATTTTCCTTCCTTCATTCCCTAACCAACCGACGACTGGTCGTTCTTCAATCGCGAAATGATGATCCAGGGCATGCACCGGCTCTGTCAGTGCTGTTGCCCGAAGATCACTAGTGTTCCGTCAAGAAAAGGAATTCGGGTTGGAGGTAGTGGATCTTGCTAAAGATCCCTTCGCTGCAGGACCTTCAGCAAGGTCTGCTATCCGAAATTCAATTCTTGACAAAGCACTAGCCAAGCCGGTGACATACGGCAACTTGATCATTTCTCGAATGACAATGCACAAGTGGGCATAGGGCACCTGCATCAGAGGCTCAGATGTCACCATTCGACGGATCTGGTTTCTCTCTTTTAAAAGCTTCCCCAGGGTCTGCATTATGACTGGGATTCGATTCCTGTTGGCTTCGGCCGTTTTATTCCTCGCAGCAACTCCGGCGACCGCTCAGTTGCCGCAGACGCGAATTACCTCCGTATTTCCACCGGGCGGGCAGCAAGGCGTGGCCGTTGACGTGGCTGTCGGCGGAGGTACGGACCTGGATGAACTGGATCAGATGATCTTCAGTCATCCGGGCATCGTTGCCGTTCAGAAGAAGGATGCGAATGGAAATCCAGTTGCGAACACCTTTACCGTGACAGTGGCGGCCGATGTGGCTCCGGGGTTATACGACGTGCGTGTGAAGGGACTCTTCGGAGTCAGTAACCCACGCGTGTTTCGAGTCGACAGTGTTCCCGAGATCGCTGAGATTGAACCCAACAACCTGGTCGCTCAGGCAACGCCCGTTGCTTTCGGCTCGGTTGTGAATGCTCGCGCAAATGGTGGCACGGATGTCGACTTCTTCAAGGTTCCGGTTGCTGCCGGGCAGACATTGGTTATTCGCTCCGAAGCGGCTCGGCTGGATTCCCCCATGCAGCCGATGATGCAACTATTCAATGCTTCCGGACGTCGAGTCGCAGAATCCCGACGTATCTCTCTTCAGGAAGCCAGCATCGTTTATACCGCAACGCAGGCCGAAGAAATGGTTCTGCGAGTTCAGGATGTGGTTTATGGCGGAGGTGATCAGTTCGTCTATCGACTTGCGTTTGATTCGCGACCGATGGTGGATTGGGTCAGCCCATCGTTTGTTGTCGCAGGAACTCCAACGACGGTAACCGTCTATGGACGACACCTTGCGGACGCAGAAAAGACCGACAAAGTTCTTGGCGGACACCCTGTCTTTAAGAAGCAACTGACAATCACACCTGCAGTGGCAACTCCGGTCGGAGCTTCAGCGACAGCCGCGTTTGCGGATTCCTTCTGGTGGAATGCAGTCGAAGGCAATCTCGTACGAGTGGGCCAAAGCACTCTGGCTTCAATCTCCGAAGCTGCAGAAACTCCCGATCAGGTCACAACACTTCCGTTTGAAGCGGCGGGGTCGTTTGGCGAAAAGTCAGACGAAGACATTTTCCGTTTCGATGCGAAAAAAGGCGAAGCCTGGGTGATCGAAGTGTTCGCTCAGCGACTTGGATCCATTGCCGATCCCTTGCTGTTGGTGGAACGAGTCATCACAGCGGCTGACGGCACAGTGACGTATCCTCGCCTGGCCACGGAAGACGACGATAAGCAGAATCCGGGCGGCGTTGATCTTCCGACAATTGGCGATGACCCATCATTCCGACTCGATGTCCCCGAAGACGGCACCTATCGCATCCGGCTCAAGGATCGTTACGCGGATACTCGAGGTGACGCTCGATTGACCTATCGGCTTTCCGTCCGCAAGCCAACGCCGGATTTCAGCCTGGTGCTTCTGGACGCTTTCCCATCAGCCGATGGAAAAGCTCCTGTTACCAGTGGAGCAGCCAGTCTTCGCAAAGGTGGCAGCTATGAAATGACAGTCTACGCCTATCGTCGTGATGGTCACAATGATGCGATTCAGCTGACCGGTGAAAACCTGCCTGCCGGAATCGTCTGCAGACCAACAATGATCGGTCCCGGACAGGTCCTGGCAAAACTGGTACTGACGGCGGCTCCGGATGCAGCCGAACAGTTATCTCCTATCCGCATCGTCGGCAAAAGTGGCGCGGCGGAAGCTCAGCTGTCGCGAGATGCAAAAGTGGCTACGCTGGTGCATGATGCCATCAACGGTTTGCCCCGCACCGCTCGCCTCTCTGAATCGCTGGTCGCGGGTGTGATGAAAGATGAGCAGCCATTCTCGATCATCGTTGATCCGGTGACCGTAGACTTCAGTCAGGACCAGCAATTGCTGATCCCGATTAAGCTGATCAAACGCGGTGGATTCGACGCCAAGGTGGATCTGAGCTTCTACGGGATCCCTGGCGAAGTCGACGCACTGCCGGTGGCGATTGAGCCGGGCAAAGACAGCGTTGTGGCTCGAATCTACTTCAAAGAAAAAGCTCCCGTCTCGACCAACACCATTCTGGTACAGGGAACATCAGCGGTTCCTTATCGCAGAAATCCATGGCTGGCTGATCGTGCCAAAGTTAAGGTGACGGAAGCAGAAGCGACTGTCGCGGCCCGTCAGGCCACAGTGACAAAAAATGATGCTGACCTGAAGACAGCTCAACAGATCGTTGTGACTGTCACAGAACAGGTGAAGAAGATCGGTGAAGAACTGGCGGCTTACGCAACGCAGCAACAAAAGCTGCGGGATGATTTTTCAAAGGCCGTCGCTGAACAAAAAACATCGATCGAATCCCTGGTCAAGGTTCAGGCTCAGCTGGCCACAGTGAAGACAGAAGCGGCCAGCACACCAGACCAGTTCAACGCAGCCATTCAGGCAGTGAAAGAAGCCTCAGCTGCCGCTGATGAAGCCGCGAAGAAGTTGGCCGCGTTGACCAATTCTGCTGCGGAACTTGCCAAGCAGGTCGCTGCGACAAAAGAAATGGAAGCAACCAAGCTGAAGGAGAAAACAGCCGCTGAAGAAGAGGTTGTCAAACGCACGAAGGAAGTCGAAGTCGCTCAGGCTGCTTTGACGGCTGCTCAAAAAGAAGTCGAAACCGCAACTGCCGCCAAGACCGCCGCCGATGCGGCCCTGAAAGCGGCAGAAGATGCGACGAAGCCGAATCCGGTCAATGTGCGAGCCATCTCGGAGCCTTTGGTTCTGACGATTCAGGCTGGTCCGGCCAAGCTTGCGGCTGCTATCCCGGACGGCACCATCAAGCGTGGCGCGGCCGTGCCAGTGAAGGTCACTGTCACCCGCAAGAATAACTTTGCGGGTGTGATGAAACTAAGTCTGGTCCTTCCTGATGGCGTTGTGGGGCTGAAGGCGGATCCTGTCGATGTCGCAGCGGATGCGGCCGAGGGAACTCTGACGATCACGGCCGCAGCCGATGCTCCAGTGGGTGATCTGGCGAATGTTGTGATCCGCGCGACGGGAGATTTCAATGGGCGAGCCGCATCAACGGATGTTCCAGTGGCTGTGAAAATCGTGGAATAATCAATCTGATTTTTGTTATCGCCGCAGACATTCGTGAATGCTCGGTAATTCAACATAGGTGAAAGTCGTTATGAAATCGATCATCAAATCTCTGCTGGCGTTCAGCGTCGCAGCGTCAATGAGTGCTTCTGCTTCGCTGGCCGATGAACTGAAACCGATTACCCATGAAGATCCGGGTCTCGGACGGCCGGTTGAGTTTGAGCGAGATGTTTACCCAATCCTGGAAGCCAACTGCATCGCGTGTCACAACGTGACGGTCTCAGAAGGCGACCTGATTCTGGAAAACCTCGAAGCCATCCTGAAAGGTGGCAGCACCGGCCCGGCCGTTGTGGCGGAAAAGCCAGATGAAAGCTTGATCTACATGCTGGCTCGCCGCGGTGCTGAACCGGTGATGCCGCCTCTGCCTAACGATCGTCAGGCAAAGCAGCTGGATCCAAAGCAACTGGGAATCCTCCGCCAATGGATCGTTGAAGGAGCCAAAGCTGGTCCGGCAACGGCCAAAGCGATGAATTGGCAGCCGATTAATTCCAAACTCCATGGCGTTTATTCGCTCGACGTCGATGCCCCCGGTCGATTTGTTGCAGCAGGCCGTGGTAACCATGTCAGCATTTACGACATGGCCCGTAAGGACGTAGCGGGCTCCCTCGTCGACCCGCAGATCCTGTTGCCTGATGGTTCTGCTCCGGCCGGAGTCGCCCATCTCGACTATGTCCACGCAATCGCTTTCCATCCGACAGAATCTATCGTCGCAACATCGGGCTATCGCAATGTGAAGCTCTGGAAGCGTGATGGCGAAAGTATCGCCGCCGCGTTCGCGATTCCTGCCGATGCTCAATCATGGACGGTCACGGCCGATGGCTCTGAAGTCGTCCTCGGCGTGGCTTCACGTGGTATCGTCGTGGTCAATGCGGCTTCCGGTGCAGAACGCGGAGCTGTTGCCGTCGACGGTCAGGCCGTGGCAGCCATCTCAGCCTTCGCCACAGAACCAAAATGGATTCTGGCCGCGACCGCAGATGCTCGCATTATCGTGATCAAGTCAGCAGACCTGAGCGTTGCTCATAAGACAGAACCAATGCCGGCTGCTGTGACCGCTCTCAGTGATGAGCTGGCGGGTAATCGAGTCGCAGCTTTGCTGGCCGACGGCAGTGTCAAACTGCTGACGGTTGCCGCCGACACCGGTGTCATCGCAGTCGCCGGAGAAATCAAATCGGATGCAGGCCCCATTCAGAAACTCTCTGGTGTTGGCACCTCGTTGCTGACCGTCGTCGCCGACAAGACGGTTCAGAACTGGAAAACAGATGATGCTGCTCAGATCAATCGCTTTGACCTTCCAGCAGCGGTCGCCAGCTTTGATGTCGATCCTGCTACCGATCGAGCCATCTTCGTGCTGGCTGACGGACAGGCCTTGCTCTGGTCGCCAAAAGACGCAAAGCAGATTGCCGCGTTGACGGCCGACCTGATGGCT
Organism: Planctomycetaceae bacterium; assembly: GCA_044378235.1. Taxonomy (GTDB): domain Bacteria; phylum Planctomycetota; class Planctomycetia; order Planctomycetales; family Planctomycetaceae; genus SXXK01. The sequence goes on along the minus strand of JBILXT010000060.1, from coordinate 2,771 downwards.
CAGCGAAAACTCAAGAAAGCTGAACAGTCGAAAGCTGTTCTCGACTCACGCGTCGCTGTGATTAAGGGCCAGATTGACGAAGCCGAGAAAGAAGTCGTGGCTCAGAAAGAAGCCGAAACCAAGGCTAAGGCAGAACTCGACAAGCAAACTCCTCTTCAGGCCGAAGCCAAAACAAAGTACGACGCTGCGATCGCCGCCACAGCTGCTGCTAAAGCGGCTTCTGAAGGTAAGCCAGACGATGCCGCTCTGAAGACCGCATTCACGGAAGCAGAGAAAGCTGAAGCTGCTGCGAAGGAAGCCTTCAACAAGGCCGATTCAGAACTCAATATCGCCAAAAAATCTCTGGATTTTGCAACAGCCGCAATTGGCCGAGCAGAAACTCGAGTTGGCGAACGAAAGCAGCAGCATGAAGCGGCCACAACCGAAGCAACTGCCTCAGCCGCTGTCGTCGAAGCACACAAAGCCCCGGCAGCTGCTGCAACTCCAGCTGCGTTTGGTGGCCTGGCTGTTGATGGTCGTTACGTTCTGACGTCCGACGCCGCCGGCACTGTGCGAGTCTGGAATTCGGCTGACGGAGCGGCCATCGATTTGCTGCTCGGCACAAAGATTGGTGCCAATATCACAGCTCTGAAAGTGGCTGGTGCGATGGCTCTGCTGCAGACCGCCGATGCTCGCCTGGTTTCTCGATCAGCGTTCCCGGCCTGGCAGCTGTCCGCATCTCTGGGTGGCGAGGAAAGCGGTGGCGATTCGGTGTTTGTGGATCGAGTTCTCTCTTTGGCATTCTCACCGGACGGCAGCTTGTTGGCCGCCGGTGGTGGCGAAGCCTCTCGATCTGGTCAGCTGACTCTTTGGAACACAGCCGACAATTCACTGGTGCACCAGTTTGTTGATGCTCACAGCGATACCGTTTACGGCATCGACTTCTCGGCCGACGGCAAGCAGATCGCGTCGGCAGCAGCAGACAAGTTTGTCAAAGTCTTTGACGTGGCCACAAAGCAGTTCATTCGTTCGTTCGAAGGCCACACGCATCACGTGATGGACGTGTCGTGGAAGTCAGACCGCACAACACTGGCCAGCGCGGGTGCTGACAATGCCATCAAGGTCTGGAATGCGGAAACCGGTGAGCAGGCTCGAACCATTGCGACTTACACACGTCAGGTAACCTCCCTGGCCTATGTTGGCCAACAGGACATGATCGTAAGCAGCAGCGGTGACAAGCGAGTGTTCTTCCATACGGCCAGCAACGGTGCTCCGGCCCGTGAATTCAAAGGCAACTCGGACTACGTTTACCGCACTGCCACAAATGCTGACGGAACGATCGTAGTCTCAGGCGGTGAGGATGGCATCGTCCGAGTCTGGAACGCTGCCGACGCTGCAGAGCTCGCCAAATTTGAGCCTGCAAAGTAGTTGCATCCTGCGAATCTTCTCAGTGATCTCGACGAGGCCTCCCGGCAACAACCCGGAGGCCTCTTTTCTTTCCCCCGTCGGCCGTGCATTTTGCATTTTGCAATTTGCAATCTCCATTAATCATTAACCACTGAGCCGCAACTTCCCCGCTCCTCTCCCCTTCGCGTCTCCGCGCCTTCGCGTGCTAACCACGCCCCTGTCTTTCAAATTTGAAATCTCAAATCGCAAATCCCAATCGACTCGTCTCGTTCCGCAAGATGTTAGGCACCCTCATTGCATCCGCGCCGTCACCTTGCCATCGCTTTTGAACTCTCTAATAACAGACACCCATTCCTCTAGCTCGCCTCACGGCATAAGCCCTCCTCTTTCGCGTAAACCTCCCATTCATGCTCCATCGAGCCGCTACGCCGGGTTTTTGCCGCATTATCAGGGTGTAGGAAGGGGAATATTGACGACACCCCCAATTCCCCCTAAACTCAAATCGTAGACGGGGATAATCCCGGAAATAACACATTATCCCGGTCAAAACGCCGGAGAATTATTATTGTTATGCCATGGACTTCCATCTTGCAAGAATTTGTCGTGCGGTATCCCACTCGCCACTCGACCTCATCCAGTGGGACGCGTACAGCAACGCGAATCCTTTGCTGTCCGTCGTTCTTGAACGGCATCCTCTGCCATTCACCAATGAAGATGCCATTGCTCAATATCGAAGGCTGAGGCCAAGAGCAGTCATTCGCTCTGGTGAGCCAGTTGTCTCAATGTGTTGGAAGGAGCCGCAAGCACCTTGGCAAATTACCCCTTTGATAGAGGTTTGCTACAACGATGGATTTCACACGTTGGCTCAGGAGCTTGTTGCTGCAGCTGCCAATGACCTGAACTGTACCGTCACATATACGCCGGACGTATTAGCACGCATTGAACAACTCATTCTTTCGTTTGGCGAGTTTGCAGCATGGATCTCCACCGATACATCGACCGGTCTATTCTCGCTTGAAGCGACTGCTTGGGAAGAAACGGGATATCTGTATGCAGCCAAGATCGATTCGACCACCCTCCGATTTGAAGAAGGTTGGTGTAGATTTCGCGTGGACGAAATAGTCAGGATCGAACGAAGCGATATTCAACTGAACGAAGTCGTCAGTACTCGGGCATAACCAATAAGGCTTTGACTTCGCGACGTTCGGAGTGAGAGCGTGGTTTGGCGGATTGAGGTGGAGCGGAGAGAGCTCTTCGCTGAGCGAGCCAGTGGAGCCGAAGCTCAAGGCCTTTGTTCAAGAAGCCCGGCGGGTGCAGGGGGCCGAGTTCTCTCTTGGGAAAAGCTTATCGCCAGTGCGTGGCGGTTTGAGGTTTTCGGTGCTCGG
>JBILXT010000059.1:0-25689 GCA_044378235.1 Planctomycetaceae bacterium | reverse complement strand
GATAGTGAGTATCCGCGCTGTTGGAGTTCCCTGGATTATGCTGATTCGTCCTCTGTTCATGCTGTGCTCAGCCGCCCTTGTTTTGTCCGCCATCTCAGTCAGTGCGCAGGATGAAACACCTGCCAAAGAAGAAGCTCCGAAATTGGAAACCACCAAAGACAAAGCCAGCTATGCCATTGGCTTCAATATTGGCAGAGACCTGAAGCGTCAGGGTCTTGACCTTGATCCCAAAATCATCGCTGAGGGCATTGCCGCTTCCATCGCTGGCAAAGAGTCTGCTTTGACAGAAGAGCAGATTGCCGAAGTCTTCGGTGCTCTTCGCGACGAAATGGCCGCGAAGGAAGCTAAGAAGGGCGAAACCAATCTCGCCAATGGCAAGAAGTTCCTCGAAGAGAACAAGGCCAAAGAAGGCGTAAAAGTTACCAAGTCTGGTCTCCAGTACCTCGTGATCAAAGAAGGTGACGGCGCTGTTCCAACCAAAGCCAGTACCGTCAGCACTCACTACCGTGGCACTCTGGTCGACGGCACCAAATTCGACAGCTCCTACGAAGGCAAAGAGCCAACTGAAGGCGATGCTCCTGTTTCCTTCGGCGTGACTCAGGTCATCAAAGGCTGGACCGAAGCTCTGCAGCTGATGAAGGTTGGTTCTCACTACCGCCTGTTCATCCCAAGCGAACTGGCTTACGGCGAAAACGGACCACCATCAATCGGTCCAAACCAGACTCTGATCTTCGAGATCTATTTGCTGTCTTCAGAAGAGTAGTGGCTGCGGATTCGTCCGAAGGCTTACAAAACAACACAAGCACACAGGGTTGACTCGACCCCGTGTGCTTTTTTTGTGATCAATTATCAGGAGCCGTCTCATGGTCGCTCGTTCCATCATCGCGTTCGCTGTCGTACTGGTCGGCCAATGCTGCGACCAGCCATTGATCGCGCAGTCACCCGCGACAAAGGATTCCCCGACTGTCGAACGAGCCGACATTGTGCTGAGCAACGGTATTCTTCATTCGGGCGATGGATCTGAGCCGGTCGTCGGAAATGTGGCGATTCGTGACGGGAAAATCATCACGATTGGGTCTGAGCAAACTCCTGAAGCCGATGTTCGCATCGACTGCTCAGGTCTCATAATTTGCCCGGGCTTCATCGATCTCCACAATCATAGCGATGAACCAATTCTCGACCGAGATACTCGCGCGAACATCAACTACCTGTTGCAGGGATGCACCACGGTTGTCACCGGTAACTGTGGCAGTGGCCCGGTCGATGCCGCAAAGTATTTCGACACGATCGACAAACAACGCGCCGGAACCCATATCGCTCATCTCCTGCCCCAGGGAAGTCTGCGCAGTGAAGTCATGGGCAAGAGTGCGGGGAAGCCAACGGACGAGCAACTCAATCAGATGCGAACTCTCGCTGACAAAGCGATGCAGGACGGCGTCTTCGGCATGTCGACTGGACTGATTTATATCCCCGGAACCCTGACCGAGACCGAGGAACTCATTGAGATCGCAAAGGTCGTCGCAAAACATCAGGGGATCTATGCAAGTCATATTCGCAGCGAGGGATCGGAACTGATTCCAAGTATTCTTGAGGCGATGCGCATCGGCAAGGAAGCCGGACTGCCGGTCCATGTATCGCACTTCAAAGCCACCGGAAAAACCAACTGGGGCACGCTGCGACTGGCTGTTGATCAGATCGAAAAGGCTCGTGCGGAAGGTTTCAAAGTCACCGCCGATCAGTATCCCTACATTGCATCCAGCACGTCTTTGGAGGCGACTCTGCTGCCAGCCTGGTGCCGTGAAGGTGGACGCGACGAATTGAAGAAGCGATTAGATGACGCCGAGACCGTGACTCGCATTCGGGCCGAAGTCGCGAAGACTCTGGAAACCTCGTCACGAATTCAATTGGCATCCTGCAGTCTCAATCGCAGCTGGATCGGGCAATCGATCGAAGAGATTGCAGCCGCTCAGAATCGCGAGATCGTCGACGTGGTTCTGGACATCGAACGGAACGGCGGAGCGTCAGTCATCAACTTTGGCATGCATGAGGATGATCTGCAAATGGCGATGCCACTGCCATGGGTCGCTACGGCTAGTGATGGCGGCGCCAAGGTGCCAACATCCAGCCAGCCGCATCCGCGATCGTTTGGCACCTTTCCTCGCAAGATCGGCAGGTACGCGATACAGGACGGCGTGCTTTCTCTGGCCGCCGCGATTCGCAGTGCGACCGGTTTGCCGGCCGAGATCATGGGCTTAAAGGATCGAGGACTTCTGAAGAAAGATCTCGTCGCCGACATTGCGATTTTCGATCCGGCAGCATTTCGCGACCGAGCGACTTTCGAGCAGCCCTATTTGACGCCCTCCGGAATTCGCTACGTGCTCGTCGCCGGAAAGTTTGCCGTGTACGACGGTCAGGCCACCGGAGTACTCAACGGGAAATCAATTCGCAAGACAGCCAGGTAAACTCTCAACTCGTTTACCGCCCAGCCGAAGGCGGCAGTTTTTGTACCGACCGGCATCGTCGTAGCATTGGCGTCAGCCAACCAGCCCATCAGCGACAGCCTCGCGCGGAAAGCGGACTGAAGTCCGCACTACGACGAAGTGCCATTCAAAAAAGATCCTTCAAAAAACAGCGAACCATTCTATCGCTCGCAGCGTCTTACCGGCGTTACACATTTGCTCCTGTCGCTGCAAGACAACTTTCAAAGGGATGTTGGTGCTTTCATGTTGATTTCACGATCGAGTTTCAAAGGACAAGAGGCTGAACAGAAACAGAATGGCGTCGCTGCCGCCTATTCTATTTCCAGTCAGCACATGCGCCTGTGACTCTCGGTCGTGTTCGGAATCCCTTTCGAAGCCCGGTGTCACAAACACCGGGCTTTTTTTGTGCCCTTGCCCAGGTTCGGGTGCACAGCAAATGGGACTGGCTCCGATCGATTCGCAGTTTGTGATTCAAGGTCAAGCATCTAAGGATCGGTGGTAGTGGATCTTGCTAAAGATCCCAACTTAGCAGGACCTTTAGCAAGGCCCACTACCCCAAAAACAAAGCATGTCAAAGTACCAGAACGGGGCAGTAGCTTAGACGGCAAAGCATCTGGCTGAAGACCAGAGGAGATGGATTCGAGCACCATCTGCCCCACTGCAAATCTGCTCATGCAATTCAGTTCTCATCGGCGCGTTCGACTTCTGGTGAGGTTACCAGACTTTCACTCTGGTCAGGTTGGGTTCGAATCCCACACGCGTCACTCGTGCCCCATCACAGCTCGGTGGTGTATCGGCAGCATGTCGCTCTGATAAGGCGGCGGTGATGGTTCAATTCCATCCCGAGCTATTAGCAAACTTTCATTTGGCGGTCATTAACTAACAGGTGATGTCATGTTCTCAATTTGTTCACGATTGAAACGGGCTCCACAACTCATTCGGGGTTGTGGTGTAACGGCAGCACGTCCGACTTTTAATCGGAATGGAGACAGTTCGAATCTGTCCGGCCCCAATTGTTCGTTATTCGCTCACCGTCGTCAGTCGTCTCAACCCGACACGTTAATGAAGGATTGTGCATCCTGGTCCTTTGAGCTTCTGTGGTGATCCGTCGTTGACGCTTTTTGAAGTTGCATTTTTCGGCCAGTGCTCCGTCAAGACACGGAATTCGGGTTAGACGTAGTGGATCTTGCTAAAGATCCCCTGGCTGCAGGACCTTTAGCAAGGTCCACTACCCGAAACTTAAATCTTGACGAAGCACTAGGGCTGGAAGCCCGGCACATCCGTCCTTGTGTCGGCCCTCCGGGCCTGAAAACTCGCAACTTGTTCTGGCGATCCCTCGCTGACGCTCTGACGCTTTGGGTTGCGATGATGGCAATACGACAGTCAGCAGACCTTGTGTCGTGAGTCATGGAAATTGATCCGTCAATTTTCATTGGACAACATTGCGGTGTGGCCTAATTGGTAAGGCACCTCCCTGTTAAGGAGTTGCATGCAGGTTCGAATCCTGCCTCCGCAGTTACATGTTCTCTACGTGGCCATAATGAACGCCACGTGAAGGATCATTTGGAAGGGCAAGTCAATTGGCGATGACAACCGTCTTGAAAACGGATGAGCTGCAAGGCCTTGAGGGTTCAACTCCTTCTCCTTCCGCTGATTTCAGTATCAGCAATCATCGGGAATGATCCTTTGATTGCTGATGAGAAACAACATGTGTCTCTGGCCGAGAGGCAAAGGCATCGGGCTTCCACCCCGAACAGGCGGGTTCAATTCCCGCGAGACACTTTACGCTGACGTCATCCCGATGTCAGCCGTTTACTGCGGGGTAGTTTCTGTTGGTAGAAATTCGTGACTTTGAACCACGAGTCCGCAGGTTCGAATCCTGCCCCCGCAACTTTCCGATTTGAAATCTCAAATTTTCCTTACTGCCTTGTCCAGATTGAGAATACGGGGCCGTGGACACGGCCCCGTATATCGAATCCAGACAAAGCATTTCTTCGACTTCTCCAAATCGACCCCTTCGGCCTTGTGCCGAAGGTGAGATGGTTTGGCAACCAGAAAAGCGTTTTGTTTCATGACACTCCGATCCCCAAACTACTGCCTGCGGCAGTAGTTTGGGGATCGGGGCCGTTCGGTCGATTCAGATTCTGGTTTCCAAACGCTTCACCACTCAGACAAGCTGAGTGGCGTCAACAAGAAGATTCGGGAACAGTCGACACGGTCCCGTGGTCAAACGGTACGACGCCAGCCCGACATGCTGGCAGCGGTGGTTCGACTCCACCCGGGACCATTGCAGATTTTCTGGAACGACATCACGTCACTGAAGTCAACTCGGGCTGCTGGTCCAATGGGAAGATATCCGGTTTGCACCCGGAAGATCGCGGTTCAAATCCGCGGCGGTCCAATCACCATTTATGAGCCTGAGGCGCTAGCCGAGCAAGAAACATTCGGCTAGCGCCTCAGGCTCAAGATTGCATATTTCGCGTTGGCCGGGCATTGGTGAGCCCAGTTGCCTGTAAAGCAACCGCCTTACGGCTATGCAGGTTCAATTCCTGCCCAACGCATTGACACCAATCCAGAACAGTTGGTTTCTGCAAACTCGGAAGGCATCCAGATACGGTTGGCTGGGCCGCATTGCTAATGCGTGCCTCTACCCAGAGATAAGGGTTCGAATCCCTTGCCTTCCGCTTTTTTTTACTCGCATGAGAGTTAACAAAAAAACAACCTACTGAGCCGGCACACTCAGCACTCTCAATTGCTGACCGTTGTTGCCGTTCCACAGGTAGACATTTCCGATCGCATCTCCGGCTGCCGCAACGGCATTGTCAGGTGTTGCCGCGACGGTATGCAGCCAGGACGTCGGAGTATTGAATACCCTCACCTGCCCGCCGTTCGCGGCGTTGTGAATTCGCATCTGTTTGTCACCGCATGACGTAACGATGTTGTCAGTCTCACCGATGAACTGCACAGCGGTCACATGACGTCGGAATGTTTCAATTGTTCGCTGCTGATCGCCCGTGTCAGCACTCCAGACTTTGACCGTGTCGTCAGCTCCCGCGGAAGCCAGCAGTTGCCCGTCTCGCTTCCACGCTACTCCCAGTACATAACTGGTATGCCCCTCGAAACGTCGGATCTGCTGGCTTGTGGCGATATCAAATGTCCTCAGATACTTATCTGCTCCGCCCGACGCAATCCGCTTGCCGTCCGGAGAGAACCTTGCCGCGTAAATCACATCATCATGCGCCTGCGGCAAACTGAAGATGCGGCTGCCGTCAGCCGTGTTGAAAACCTGCAACTCGCCACGTCGTGACGGAATGCCTCCAGCCACCAGGATCTGCGACGAATCCGCCGAAAAGTCCACCGAGGTGACTCGATGTGCAATCGTGGTGGAATCATCCTGACTGCCAATCGTTCGTTCGAGAATCCAGCCAGGGTTCGCATCCCAGATGCGAATCGACTGATCGTCCGATGCCGACGCCAGTGTCTTGTCATCCAGAAATATGACAGACTTCACTGGACCTGTGTGCCCCGCGAACGAACCAATGGCTCCACCAGTCTTGCCGTCCCACGTGTGCAGGCTTCCGAAGTCACCACTGGTCACAAGCACACTGCCATCAGGAGAAAACGCCACGCTGCGCTGCGGCAGATCAGATTCCTGCAGCGACTTATTCGCCGCTTCAACAGCCACCTTTGCTTCGGCCAACAAAGCTTCCGCACGAGTGACGGCGTCTTTGCGGACTGGAACCAACTCTGTCGCTGCTTGCAGTTCTTTAGCGGCAAGGGCTTGCTGTTGCGACAAAAGATTCTGAGCAGCCTCAGCAGTCTTCAATGCGGCCACAGCATCGTTGTAAGGCTTTTGAACAGTTTCCAGCTTCTTCGCCGCTTCATTGGCCAGCGTTGCCATCTGAGTGGCCGCGTCCGTCGGGGCCTGTACGGCCGCTGCCATCTGAGTCGACTTCGCAGTGGCCGCTGCCATTTCCGTCTGAGCTGCAGCGACCTTCTGTTTCAAACTCTCATTCTGCGGCTCCGCATTGGAGGCCTGAGTCAACCGCGTCAGCCTCGCTTGAATCGCAGTGACGGCCGCCGCCGCGTCCTTCGCTGACTGCTCGGCCATCGTCTTTGTGTTCAACGCGGTCTTTGCGGCCGCCGATGCATCAATCGCAGCTTTCTCTGCCACGGTCTTCTCATTGAACGTCGTTTCCATGGCTGTCTTCTTTGTCTGCACGTCGGTCGTGGCCGTGGCCAGCATGTCAGCAAGTGCTTTCTCTGCAGCGGTCTTTACCGGCAGATCCTTGTCTGCCAAATCGGCCTGCTGCTTGGCGACGTTCAGGCGAGTATTCGAGGCGGCTTCGAACTGCTGAGCTCTCGTCAGAGCAATCCGGCGGCGGATATCGCTGCGAAGTTCGGCGATCTGCTGGCCATTGATGTTGAACAATTTAGCAGTGCGATTATCACTGGCCGAAGCAATCCGATCGACTTCCGGAGACACCGCGATCGCATGCACGGCTCCGCCATGGTTGTATTGTTGCATCGCCTGGCCATTGTCCAGATTCCAGCGTCGAATCGTGTTGTCGAGACTTCCCGAAAACACCTGGCGAGCCGTCTTCGGCACTTGAGCCAGCGATGTGATGACTCCGTTGTGGCCTGCGATCTGTTTCCACGACGCCACATTCCACTGATAAACTCCGCTCGGTGATGCCGTCAGAGCCATTGTTCCGGGGATTTGTGAAACGCCATCCATCACGGGTGGCAAAAGCACGCATCCTGACGCGGTTCCGGCATGCCCCGAGAACTTTTGCAACAGGGTTCCGGTCGGCAAGTCGTGCAGTTGAGCCGTGGGTTTGTCACCATCGGCAACCGCCAGAATCTGCCTGGCATCCATTGAGAAGGCAACTCGCCGAACAGGTCCGGTGAATCCGGCCAATTGCTGCGGAGCGACGGCTGCTCCGGAGGCATTCCAAAGTCTCACAACATTGTTGTCTCCAGCAGTGGCCAGGACCTGTCCATCCATCGAAATCGCCAGATCATTGATCGCCGCCCCATGGCTCGTCGAAAACGTTGCCTGGCCATTCTGCACGGAATGACCTCGCAGAGTGCCGTCGGCGACCGCAACATAAACCGCCTGATTGTTCGGATGAAACGCGGCAGCTCGAATGGCCTGCGTGCTGCCGTCCAGATGTTGCAGGAATCGCATTGGTTCTAAAACCATTCCATCCCCGACCCGCGACACGAACACGCCAGCCGCATTGTTATTGAACAAAGCTGACTTCACTTTGGAGTCAACAAAGGCTTCTCGAAGCCGGCCCATTGCGGTATTGAAGATGGAAACGCGGCCATCCGCATTTACGACCGACAACAGTTGAGCGTCCGCAGAAAAGTTAAGCCCGGTCGTCGCCGCCGCAAACCCCTGCAGAGTTTGTAACACTCCACCGTTATCGGTCTGATAAATCCGCACCTGATTATCCGCGCTGCCAAATGCCATCCGCTGACCATCATTCGACACGGCAATAGCCGTTGGTGGAGCTGGCAGATTGAAGGCGCGCGTTTGTGCCCCGTCGGCCGCATTCCAGAAGCGAACGGTGGAATCAAGACTGACCGAATATGGCTGATTATTCCAGAAACCCGCTGCAACGATACCAGCCGAATGACCAGCGAACTCCTTCAAAACCAGACCGTCGGCCGTATTGAATAGCTTGAGACCATTATCTGAAAAACCAGCCAGGACCTGACTTCCATCGGCGTTACAGCCTACTGCCGTGACATTGGCCGCCAGACCTTCAATCTTCTTCAGCTCTGGTGCCGCAGCGTTACGCAAGTCCCAAACTCGCAGCGTCCGATCATCTCCGCCCGATACAAGCCGAGCTTCATCGTTTGAAAAGGCCACCGACAAGATTGTGCCCGTATGCCCGGTCAGAACATGAGTAATCTTGTTGGTCTCTGTGCTGCGAATCACGATCGCAGGCTGACCGTCTTTCACTCCCGTACTCGCGATCTGCTTTCGCGACGGACTTGTGATTGTTACCGCAAATGTTTCTCCGGCGGATGTTTCCAGAGGCACCGCCGCGGGATGATTCATCTTCCACAAATACGTCGAACCATCCTCCGCGCCAGAACAGGCCATTGTCCCGTCCACGCTACCGGCCACCGATCGAATCGGCGAACTGCCAGCCTTCCACACGCTCAGTATTTTCTGCTCAGCCAAACTCCATAACTGCACGGAACCGTCCGGAGTTCCGATCAGCACGTTGTAGCTGTCTTTAAGGTTGTCCGCATTCGGTTCCGCGGAACCCGCGCGACGAATAAATGCCAGTGAGGAGACTCCTCCTTCAACTTTCCACGCTGCAATGTCTTTCTCGACGACATTAATCTGCGTCGGCTGCACAGAAATGATGCGAACATTTCCGGCATTGTCGAGCATTGCCAACAGACCGGTATCGCGACTGGAGACGGTTCGCTCAATATTTGCGATGGAAGACGGCGAGCGATGCGTCCTGGCCGGCATTTCCCACACGCGCATCAGATTGTCACCGCCGCCGGAGACGATCCAGTACTGCGGCACAGGGTTCTGTTCTGTGGGCTCCGCCATCCGGACAAGCTCAACAACATTGATCGGTGTTGGCGTTTCAATCTTCCCCAACATCGCACCGTCGGCCACGTTCCAGACGCAGATCGACTGATCCAGAGATCCTGAAATCAACGTGCTTCCATCATCCGTAAACCTTAGCGAAGTGACGACATCGGTATGACCAGTCATGACCGGCCCGGCGACTCCATCAGCAGCTCGACGAATCTGAATCGTATTGTTCGGACCGTTGGCAGCGACCAAACTTCGATCCGGACTGATCGCCATCACCGAAGCATTGACTCCGGCCGCGATGCTCAGCTTCTGCACATCTTTGGGGCGCCGCCACAACTTGACTTCTCGAAAGCCGCCCGATGCCAGAAAGTCTCCGTCAACGTTGAACGTGAGTGACTGCACGAGATCTCGATGAGCCCCCCCCGTTGAATCGGTGAGAGCCGGATCCGTCAGTTGAGTCAACAACTGGCCGGTTGGAACATGATGTAACAGAATCTGATTGCCTCGACCGAACGCCACGTACTGGCCATCCTGCGTCAACGCAAGCCCTTGCACGGCGACCAATCCGCGAGGTAGTCGATTCATCTGCTTGGGCGACAGCGAATCAATTCCGCCGGATCCGATCGCTCCCTGATCGATCCAAAGCTTGATCAATCCAAGTTCCTGCGGAGTCAGGTTGCTCGCCGCAACATCATTTCCTTCCGGCGGCATGACAGGTTCGGCCTGGTGCGACGCAACCTTCAACAGCAAACTATCGAGCCCCTTGCCGGGAACCGCAGCGGCCCCGGTATCGCCGCCCTTTAGAATTCCCGTAGCCGACTCAAGAATCAAACTGCCCTGTTTTTCGCTGGCCGAGTGACAGGCGAGACAGTTCTTCTGCAGGATCGGCAAAATCTCTTTCTCAAAGCTCACCGGCTCCGCGCGTTGAATGGTGTCGATTGCAATCGGCGGCCCGGCCAGACTCGTTTTCAAGTGCGTCGAGCCAACAACCAGCATCCCCAGCAGCACAATCATTGTTCGCATAACGTCAAATTCTCCGCTGGTCAAAACGTAACGACGCAAGCCGTCCGGTGAGTATCGTGAGCTTCGCTGGACTCGCAGATCGACGAATCCCTCCAGGGAATTATCAGTCCGCGAACTCATCAACAACAAATTGCACACTCACAGCCTCTCCGAAGTCAAGTCTCACAGCGAACTAACGTCCACCAACTTTGGGTCGAGCATTGACCAGGCGTCCGTAAGTCAAACACCAGGAACGAATTGCCCGGCACCTATCGACTTGAGCCTGAGGCGATAACCGAATTAAAGAGCAGTAAATCGGCTAGCGTCTCAGGCTCAGCACGTACTTATCCTCCCGCCAACGTCCCGCAATCACCGCCCCGACGCGCTCCAGGGGCCGCCCCAAAGCTGAACCTCCCGATTGCAGCAAACGCCGAGAAACCTGTCCCGATTGGTCAGCCGCTGCGTATTTGGCGGGTTTTGACGGCCCGTATCACCAAAACTGGCACGAATCTGGATGACTTTTCAGGCTGACTTGAAAACATCCCCCGAACCGCCGATACTTCCGCCTGTCTGAAACCCAGACACCGGGCGCTTAGCTCAGTTGGTTAGAGCACCTCGTTTACACCGAGGGGGTCGGGGGTTCGAGTCCCTCAGCGCCCATTTGCCTTAATGGCAGAATGACAGTGCCAGACAAACAGCCGCGAATTTCGCGGCTGTTTTCGTTTGTGGATTGTTGCAGGGCTGGGAGGAATAGAAGGAATGGGATGGGGCATTATTCCCATTAATCTCATTCCTCCTATGGCATTCACCCCTTCGGCTTCTGATCGCGATGGCTCAGCCGAGCTTTGGTCATCCGCTCGCGCAGGCCGCCGTGTTCGATGAATTCTTTCTCCAGCGTCTTCAATTGCTGGTCCAGCAAATAATTGGTCTGGTGAATCAGACAGATCGCTATATTGGCGATCACATCCGCCGGTCGAGTTTCGACGAACTCCCGATACAACTCAAAAGTCTGCGGAGACCTGCGGCCGAGATCACGAACATAGCGGGCTTCTCGTGAATCCTTGCCCCAGAGTTGGTGATCTCGCACTCGCAGATAGTCGCGGTAGTCGGCCAGGAGTTCTTCCTGGCTGGCGCGGCCGACGTTGGTGAGTTTGATCTCGGTTTCTTTGGATGTCGTCGCCGCCTTGCTGGCCTCAAGAATATTCTGCTTTCCCGATCTTGCAGACTGGATCATCTGATCAACGGTTCTGTCACCCTTTGACAAGAACTTCTGCGTGAAGCGAAATGTGATGTCGTAGATGACTTCGGCCTTTTGGTAAGACAACAGCGTTTGATAGTCACCGCGAGGTGGAATGATGGGGCGCTGAACAGGCTGATGTTTTTTTTGAGAAGAATGGGAATCATGCGCAACAGAACTTTCATCATTCCCTTTCCTCCCATTATTCCCATGCGATTCACTTTTCATAAAAAGTTCGTTCAGTGACTTATTCACAGTCCATTGACCGACTGGCGACTAAGCCAGTTCCCGAGGTGAAATGAGGCCGGCAAGGTATGACCCAACAGCACGGCATGGTGCATCCATGATCGTCACCAGATTATTGGCCTAGCAATGCGGTCGTACGAGACCTACGTAGACTCCACGAACTTCAACCTGAGCGGCAGGCCAGGTGGTGGCTGTCATCTGATCATTCGCTGGAGTTAGTACAACGACATCCTGCTGGCGACGAAATCGCTTGAGCGTGGCTTCCCCCCCATTGACGATCGCTACTACCGTGTCACCATTCTTTGCCGTATTCGCGTGTCGAATAATGGCGAGATCTCCGTCGTTAATGCCATCAAGAATCATCGAATGGCCTTTGACCCGCAACAAAAAATGCTGATGAGGATCGAAGAGTCGCGTCAGGTCAAACGTTTCGACATCCTCCACAGCTTCGATCGGCTTTCCAGCAGCAATGTCCCCTAACACCCGAAAGGGCACGGCCTGATGTCCGGCTTCCCCCAACAGCAAATCCGGATCAACACCTAGTTCCTCAGCAACTCGAAGCAGTGATTCCCTGCCGATCTGATCTTTGCCATTCTCAATCTTTGACAGATGACTGAAATGAATCCCAACTTGCCCGGCCAGAGCACGAAGAGAAATTCTCCGAGCTGTCCGGGCCTCTCGGATCAATTGTCCGACATGAGTCTTCATTTGGTGGCCTCGATAGAAGACGAGATGCCACGAGGAATTCGCTTTTCGAACGGAGGCAGCTCTCCACGTCGAATGACAAAAGAAGCAGGCGCTTCGATCGACAGAGTGCAGCTGCCCTCGGAAGCCTGGGCCACATAAATGCGAATCTCTTCGTTGATGATAATCTGTTCGCCTTTTCGCCGTCTTAGCACCAGCATGGCTGCCCTCCGAACTCTTTGTTTCGCCCCACAAATCAAGTGTTGGGATTTAACCCAACACTGAGATCTTATCACAGATTCAGAGCTCGCCAAGCGTGCAGCGGTAATTTTATCAGCGTCTGATTCGTGCCTATGTCTCAGAGGCTTGCAAAACAGATCGGGCGCAACGGAATGCTTTCAACAACAAAGAGGACAGGAAGACGCGAGGGCTACCCAATCCTTTTTAAGATGCGAGTCCAACGGGATCAAAGAGCCCGGAAATGAGCCGATAACAGCTAGTGCTTTGTCAAGCTTTAATATGGGGGTAGTGGACCTTGCTAAAGGTGCTGCTGTGCTGGGATCTTTAGCAAGATCCACTACCTCCAGCCCCGTTCTTTATCTTGACAAAGCGCTAGACGAAACGGGAAGAAAGAAGACTGCAACAGAAATCTCCGGATCGCTGCAGCGAGAGACTCCTGCGGGAACAACGCCATGCCTGACTGTACGACTCAATCGAGAGAGCGCAGAGGCACATCTCAAGGTGCGTCAATTCAGCACGATGCCCAAACCAAACCGATTCGAGGGGCTCTACAACGGAGCAATGCATTGCAGGATTACGAGATCACCGGCAAAAGCCCTTGATGATTCACGACTTGCTGAAGATTTCACTGGTGTCGAGCGTGTAATCGTCCTGAAAGACTTTGCTGAACTCGTAGACGCCGAGGAAGTCATCCAGCTGGTCGTCGTCCGTCTTTCGCATTTCTCCCGCTTCGATCAACTGAAACACGATCTTGCCAAAATCGTCGGTGCAGTGAATTCCCCAGGTTTTGAAGACGACAATCGACATCATCCCAAAATGCTGCAATCCCAGCCGTCGAATTCCATCCAGCAGTTCCGGCCCGCTAATGTGCCCGGTCGCTTCCGTTGATCGATCCCGCCCCAGCTGTTCCTGTGTAAACCGCAGGGCGGAAAACACGAACTTATAGGCCATGGGATGGTAGGTCCGGGGAGTGGCATGGTTTCTGACGGAGGTCATTGCTGAAACGATCCGAGGACTTTGTGGCGAAAGAGCATCAACTGATAGTATGGTGGTGTGGCGATTCTACAACAAGCCACTGGTCGAATGAAGGCCCGATTAAGGAATTTAGTCGTCGTCAGATTCTGAGCGGGCCGGCTTACTGCCTCGGGAAACCACGGTGACAATGTCGGCGGAATCGGTCATGACACGCCGCCCGTCCTCGTAAACAACAACCAGGCGTTTTGCCAATAATTCATGTTGCAGAACGCGAGCTGTGCCGTTTTTTGTAATGACCGTGGCACCGATCGGTGGCAGCTCCTTACGGTGTTCCTCGTAGGTGTCGTACTCGTACCGCAGACAGCATTTGAGTCGTCCGCAGCGGCCGGAAATCTTGTTCGGGTCGAGCGTCGCTTTCTGCAATTTTGCCATCTTCATCGAGACGGGAGGCATTTCCTGCAGGTGTGTGTTGCAGCAAACTGGCTTGCCACAGTCACCATAGTCCGCCAGCAGCCGAGCTTCATCGCGGATGCCGATCTGACGCATTTCGATACGAGTATTAAACTCGCGAGCCATCGACTTCACGAGATCGCGAAAGTCGACGCGATTCTCGGACAGATAATAAATGATGACGCGTTCGCCGCCAAAAATCTGTTCAATGTCGATCACCTGCATTTGCATGGATCGCTCTTTGATCATCGATGTGGCCAGATCAAAGAATTTTTTCTCGCGAGCTGAATTCTCGCCGCGCGATCGTCGGTCCTCATCAGAGACGGCTCGCAAAATCCTTCCGCCGGGACCTTTGTTATTCCCAAGATACGAGCCCGTCTGGTTTGTTGCCGGACACAACACCACGCCCCATTCGATGCCGCGTTCTGAACGAACGACGACTTCATCGTTGCGAGCAAACGAGGTCTGGCGACGCGCTTCGAAGTCGCCCAGCAACCTCATCGTTCCATAGCGAACGACATATCGCGAAACGTCCTGTTCAGAAACCGCTACTTCCGACATCGCTGACCTCTAGAATCCCCTGTGCCCGATCTGTGCAGGCAGGACTATAGAGAACTCAATGCGATTGTGGAAACCGGTTTGAGGTTACTGATAAATCACCACTAAAAAGACCAAGGCCTCCGCTTTGGCCAGATTGCGGATCTCATGAGGCACGTCGGCTCGATAGCTGGCTGAATCCCCTTTATTCAATTCTGTGACTTCTGTGTCGGAAGTCACCTGAACTTTGCCCTTCTGCACCGTCAGGAATTCCCGAGTTCCCTCAAAATGCGGTGCAGAACGAAGAATACCTTCCGGCGTTAGCAGCACTTCATAAAACTCCACGTCCTTTTCGAGGTGCAGCGGTGAGAGCGTGCGAATGGAGCAATTGCCGTCGGCTCGAAAAATATGCTGCCGATCTTCCGCACGGATCACTTCGATGTTGCGAATCGGAACGACCTGTTCCAGCAGTTCAGCCACTGACATCCCCAGTGCGTTCGCGATCTTGACCGTAACCGCGAGCGTTGGATTGGCCTGCTCGCGCTCGATCTGGCTCAGCATCGACCGGCTGACGCCCGAGGCCTGCGAAAGCACATCAAGCGACCAGCCCAGCTTTTGACGTAGTTCATGAATGCGACGGCAGACATGGCGGCTGACGTCCTCGGCTGACTGATTCTCACCGGCTGTGGAAGTGGGCTTCTTTTTCATGGAAAGTGACTTCTTCAATGAGGCGGTATCAATAGCGGGGCAAACGGCAAAGACGCGGACATAAGAACTTCTCTGTGAGCGGCACGGCGCTCGCGGACTGTTGATCTCTTCAGCCGGAACGCATTCGCGTCACAGGTTTGATCCGTTCCTTCGGGATGTGATTCGCAGCGTAGCTGCGGCAGCATTTAGCCCCAGGCTTCAGCCCGGGGTGGGAGGCGAAAACTTGATCCATCAGCCGTGAAACGGCGACAGCGAAGTTCTTTTTCAACGATATCAACATATTGCTGTCGCCGTTTCACGGCTTAATGTTCATTTTCGAATGACTTCCCCAAGGCGAAAGCCTGGGGCTATCCGCTGCCGCCTCTACGAGGCGAAATCAGAACCATAGTTGTCCCACTGAATCTTCTTACAACACCAAATTCGGGATGCCGCAGGCTGACACCCGGCGGCTGATAAGACGACTAAATCACCGGTGGCTAGCACCATTCCGCTCACTAGTGCTTTGTCAAGCTTCAATTTTGGG
The DNA here is from genome assembly GCA_044378235.1 of Planctomycetaceae bacterium. Taxonomy (GTDB): domain Bacteria; phylum Planctomycetota; class Planctomycetia; order Planctomycetales; family Planctomycetaceae; genus SXXK01. Next base: position 10,033 of record JBILXT010000059.1, on the reverse strand, counting down.
TTAGTGAACCTTGCTAAAGGTCCTCCTGAGTTAGGATCTTTAGCAAGATCCACTACCTCTACCCCCGTTCTTTATCTTGACAGAGCACTAGATCAGCGACGAGCAGCCCAGAAAAACACAGTCGCCTGGGGCTTGCCGTTAAACGAGCGATCAGGTGGCCGCACAGGATCCTAACACGATTTCCACGATAATGGAAATACGTCTTGCAAAGTGGAACCCTGTCATCTACTATACTGCACGCGACGTCCAGTATATTCAATTTACCGAAGGAATCCCGATGAAAGCTCTCGTTAAGCGACACTCTGAAAAGGGGCTTTGGCTGGAAGACGTTCCGGAACCAACCGTCGGCGTCAACGACGTGCTGATCAAGGTTGACCGCACGGGAATTTGCGGAACCGATGTGCATATTTACGAATGGGACGCGTGGGCTCGCAAAACGATTCCGGTCCCCATGACAGTCGGGCATGAGTTCGTTGGTGAGATCGTGGCGGTCGGCTCGAATGTCGTCGACTTTCATCCGGGCGAAGTTGTCAGCGGTGAAGGTCACGTGGTTTGTGGTCGATGCCGAAACTGCCTGGCCGGTCGTCGTCATCTGTGCCCCAAGACGCAGGGCATTGGTGTGAATCGTCCGGGGGCCTTCGCCGAATACATCGCTCTGCCGATGACCAACGTCTGGCACCATCACGACAGCATCGATCGCGACATTGCTTCGATCTTCGATCCGTTCGGCAATGCCGTCCACACCGCGTTGGCTTTCCCTGTTCTGGGCGAAGACGTGCTGATCACCGGAGCTGGCCCCATTGGCTTAATGGCGGCCGCCGTGGTTCGTCATGCCGGAGCACGCTTTGTCGTTGTCACCGACGTGAACCCCTGGCGTCTGGAACTGGCAAAGCAAATGGGAGCAACCCGCGTCGTTGATGTTCGGCATGAAAAGCTGGAGGACGTGCAGCGAGAAATGGGGATGGTCGAAGGCTTCGATGTGGGACTGGAGATGTCCGGCAATCCCGCCGCTTTCCGCAGCATGCTTTCGAACATGGCGCATGGTGGAAAGATCGCGATGCTGGGAATTCCTTCCGAGGACATCTCGATCGACTGGAACATCGTTGTCTTCAACATGCTGACAATTCATGGCATCTATGGTCGTGAGATGTACGAAACCTGGTACAAAATGACCGTGATGCTGCAGAGCGGACTGGATATCAGCCCGGTGATTACTCATCGTCTGCATTACACGGAATTTGAAAAGGGCTTCGAGGCAATGAGATCCGGACAATCCGGCAAAGTCATTTTGAAGTGGTCGTGACGAATCCTGCGTCTCCCTTTCTCCTCATCTCCACGTCCTCTTGTCTTGAATTCTCTTCATGCCGCCAGCGACCGCTGCACAATCTCGCAGACTGACAATGGTCATCACCGAACTGGATGTCGGCGGGGCGGAGAAGGCGTTCGTGCGCATTGCGGTCGGGTTAAAGAATCGTGGCTGGCAAGTCAGCGTTGTCAGCCTCCGAAACGCCGGACCACTGACCACACTGCTGGAAGCGGAAAACATAGAGGTCACTGCTCTGGAAGCCGGTGGCCTGCTCGACATCCGTGCTGTCTTTCGCTTGCGCCGGGAACTTCGGAGAAAGCCGGCCGATGTGTTGTTGACGTTTTTGCATCAGGCCAATCTGGTGGGTCGCATTGCAGGGAGACTTGCGGGCGTGCGTCGGATTGTCTGCGGAGTTCGAGTCGCCGATCGGCGTCTGGCTGTGACTCTTCCCGAGCGAATAACAAAGGGCCTGGTAGATCGCTATTTGGCTGTGAGTCAATCAGTGGGCGAGGTGCATCGACAGCTCTGTCACATCGATGCAACGCGAATCGAGGCGATACCGAACGGAGTCGACATCGACGCAATCGATGCGGCGGTCCCGGCCATTCGAAGTGAAATGAGCTGCACACCTGACGATCGCGTCGTGCTGTGCGTCGGCAGGCTGTCAGCTCAGAAAGCTCCTCTCGATGCACTCGAAGCTTTTCGATTGATGCGGGAACAGTTTCCCGCGCTGAAATCGAACGCCAAACTCCTGTATATCGGCGAGGGCGAACTGAGAGGAGACTTGCAGCGACGTGTGGACGAACTGGGTCTGCAGGGCTCAGTGCAACTTCCCGGTTGGCGTCCGGATGCCTGGCGACTCATGAAGTCCTCGAATGCATTGCTCCTGGCATCGCACTGGGAAGGATTGCCCAACGTCGTTCTGGAAGCACAAGCTGCCGGACTCCCGGTCGTGGCCACGGCCGTTGATGGAACTTGTGAACTGATTCAGGATCAGTCCACCGGACGACTTGTCCCCCAAGGCGACACGAACGCAATGGCGACAGCCCTGGGGGAAATCCTGCAGAACCACGCTGCAGCCTCCGAGCTATCTCGCAACGCTCGACGCCAGGTGGCCGAACACTACCGCTGGGATGTCTGCGTTGAGCGCTTCGATCAGGTACTCAACGCGATCTAAGGCAGAACTCTTCAGCCGAGCGATCTGTAGTTCTCACGCCACCACACGAATCTGGACGCCACTGCAACCCGTCCAATCGGCAAAATCTTCGCCGCCTCCTGAAATCCCCAGAGTCACCCACCCGTACGGCAAAAAAAAGAACAGTTCTCAGCAGGACCTTCGATAGCTGCCGGGCATGCGTTGATTTCTTTCAACATCTGATGCCCTTTCCCGTTATCGACGTCATCACAGGTCAAGAGACTGACATGAAACTTGAGAAGCTACCACTGTGGAAACGTATGGCCGTCGGCTATCTGGTCGTTGGAGTTTTGGTGTTGATCTGCGGAGCGGCAGGCGGGGGTGGAATCTATTCTCTGGGGCGATTGCTGACCAAACTCTCTGGCCCGGCCTGGACCACGGCCGACGGTGCGATGAATGCCGCCATAAGCATTCAGGGCCAGATCATTGCCAACGGCGAGATCATTCACAACGTGGATGTCGAACGCAATAAGAAACGAATGACCGAGTATCAGGACCGCGCCAAGGAGCAACTGAAACGCGTCGAAGATGCAGGAGTCCTTAGCTCAGAACAGCTCCGACCACTGCATGATTCACTAAAGGTCTACGAGACGTCAATGGCCGAACTGCAGAGTGCTCATCACTCCTTCGAAGGGGCAAAAAACGACTTCAAAACGCAGGCCGAACTTTTCATCTCTGTCAGTGAAATTCTGGAAGCTCTGGGCGATGCTCAGGTTGACGAAATCGAATCAGATCCGGAAAAGCCCATCACATGGAACGGTGGTCTGCAACGCAAGTGGGCTGCCGCCGACGGTGGCATGGAATCCAGCATTGGCTTTCTGACTCAGCTGTTCTTTCTTGAACAATTGACTGCTGGCCAGGATCCCGATCGCTGCCGCAAAGAGATTGAAGACTCACGAGCGTTCCACTCGGACGCAATGAATGAAATGCTGGCGACCGGAACGTTCGATCGCAACTTTACGGCCGATCAGCTGGAAGGAAAATTCGACGGCCAGCGAATGTCCGATGTCTGTCGAGCCGAGTTTGCCAAAGTGACGACTCTGATGGAGCAATACATCTCCAGCTACCTGACGCTGCAGGAAACCAAGAAGAAATATGATGCGGCTGCCTCGATCGCCGTTGCTGAAACCGAGAAGATAGAAGGACTTGCCGATGACTACGTCGATGAGATCACGGCGTCGGTTAGCTGGGCCAAGCTGATTTCAGTGTTGGCGATTCTGATTCCGCTGGTCGCCACCATCATCGTGGGCTTTTATGTCGGCATGAAAGGCAGCAAAGCCGTCGCTGCTCCAATCGAAGCCGCAATCGAAGTTCTTCGCTCCACAACCAACACGTCTGCCACCGCGATTACAGAACTCACGTATTCCATCAGTGGTATTGCCAGCAGCACCGAACGAGCGGCTGCGGTCTCTCGTGGAGCATCTGATGTGGCGGACCGAGGTCGCAACAGCATCACAAGCCTGGGCCACGCTGCTGACCAGATTAACGGCGTCGTTGCTCTGATCGAAAGCATCGCTGGCAAAACGAACCTGCTGGCCTTGAATGCGACGATCGAAGCTGCTCGAGCTGGCGAGTCTGGCAAAGGATTCGCCGTTGTCGCCAACGAAGTCAAGGCCCTGGCTCGCCAGACCAGCGATGCCACTCGGGAAATCCGTTCTCGCCTTGATGAAATGCGAACAGCGACCGATGCCACAGTGAATGATATCAGTCAGATCTTCCACGTGATCCGTGAAGTCGACGCTGTCAATCAGGAGATCGCTCGAGCCGCCGAAGAGCAGAGCCTTGCGACCGGCGATATTTCACGGTGCGTTCAGGAAACATCGAGTGCAGCTGACACCGTGACCAGCATCGTTACTGGAACACACTGTGCCGCGTAAATGAACGGCAGTGATGCTTCAGGCAACGCCTCCATCCGGCCTGCCCCCAATGTCGTGCACTTAAGCTCGACCTGCCACAATGGGGCTTCTCCTGAGGTGTCAAGATTGGGCATTGCAACGAGATTGCGTGGGACAACGATCCTTTTGATTTCGCCTCGTAGAGGCGGCAGCAGGTAGCCCCAGGCTTTCGCCTGGGGGAAGATGTTTGAAGATGAACGTAAAGCCGTGAAGCGGCGACAGCAACGTGTTGATATGTTAAAAAAAACGTCGCTGTCGCCGTTTCACGGCTGATGGATCGTTTTTTTCCTCCCACCCCAGGCTGAAGCCGGCTGAAGCCTGGGGCTAAATGCCGCCGCAGCTACGCAGCGAAACACAGCCAGAAACACAGCCGCGAAACACAGCCGCGAAACAACGGCTCAAGACTTGCGCAATCCCAGGCGAAGTCAACCGCAATCTTTTGTCGCCCCAGGGTTGTCCTCGTGGAGCACTGATCACAACCAGAGACAAAATGTTCAGTTGAAGTTTCGACCGCATTGAGCCACAACACAGACTTCATGATCTGATGATCAACCGGCTGGCCACCTTACTGCCGTTGTTGTGAAATCAGGTTGTCTCTGTTGTCCCCAACGAGGCGCCGCGATGCAAAGCTGGCCATTGCTCCCGTTTTTCGATTTTCGAGCAAACCGGAAGTCGATCGAAGTTTGTATTCGAATGTTCGGCACGAGCAAAACGCTTCGGCCACGACGAATGCGAATGCTGCTTCTGCTGTGGTCTGTCTGTGCCCTCACGTCTAATGTCCGCGCGCAGGATTCAGGGCACGTGGACTTCGACAAAGACATTGCGCCGATTTTTCGAGATCGATGTTTAAGCTGTCACGCCGAATCGCCAGGCGGCGGACTGAGTCTGACATCAAAGTCCACATGGATGCAGGGCGGTGAATCCGGAGCTGCGTTTGATCCGCAATCGCCCGAGAAGAGCTCGCTATGGATTCGCATCACCGCTGGACCGGACGAAGAACACCGCATGCCTCCGGAAGGCTCACGACTCAACTCTGAACAGCTGTCTAAACTAAACCAATGGCTATCCGACGGCGCACAATGGCCGGAACAAACGACACTTCGATCACCTCAGGCCGCTGCACGCGATCACTGGGCATTCAAGTCGGTGCAGGCTCCTGCTGTTCCAACCGCAGCGAACAACGCTCTTGTTCGAAATGAGATTGACGCATTCGTTGTGGGTGGACTTGAGCAGCAAAGTCTCTCACCGGCCAACGAAGCAGATCGAATCACGTTATTGCGCCGTGTCACATTGGATCTGACTGGATTACCGCCTTCGTCAGACGACGTTGACCGATTCCTAAAAGACTCCAGTGCTGATGCGTATGAACGCGAAGTGGATCGGCTGTTGTCGCTGCCAGCTTATGGCGAACGATGGGCTCGCCCATGGCTGGATCTTTGCCATTTCGCCGACACTGATGGATATCTAACGGACCAGAAACGCCCCGTCGCCTGGCGCTATCGGCAATGGCTGATCGATGCCCTGAATCGCGACCTCCCCTTCGATCAGTTTACGATCGAACAATTGGCCGGGGATCTCTTGCCTGAGCCAACTCAGGAGCAACTTCTCGCCACCGGGTTTCTCCGCAATACACTCAGTAATCGCGAAGGCGGAGCGGATCTGGAAGAATATCGAGTTGAACAGATCATTGATCGCACTCGAACAGTCGGAACTGCGTGGCTCGGTTTAACGGTGGGTTGTTCACGTTGTCACGATCACAAGTATGATCCACTGACTCAGAAAGAATTCTTTCAGCTTTACGCGGTCTTCGATCAGGCCGATGAAGTGAATCTTCCACTGCCACTGCCCGGGGAACAGGCGGCTTTCGATGCCGTTTATGCCGACTACCGTCAAAAACGCGATGCCCTGGTGGCACCGTTTCAGCCGGCTCTTGATGAACTCCAGAAGCGTTGGGAAGATCGCATGCTGGAGGCCGTCGCGCATCCTGGTGTTTCGCCGACATGGGACCGCCAATGGGAAGTGCTGGGATTGGTCTGGGGAGGTGAACTGGGCGAAGGACAGCTTGAAGGTTGCGTCATCGTGCAGACGCCGTGGGAGAAGAGAACTCTCGACGAAAAAGATCGCCTGTTGGAATACTTTCTGGCTCGCGGATCCATCATTGATGATCCAAAGTTTGCAGAGCTGAAACTGCCTGCGCTCGCCCCACAACTGGAAGAACTCAAGAAGATCGTTCCATGGCCGACGCGCGCTCCCACAATGCGGCAAGCTCGGCATGCTCGCCCCGTGCATATTCATACTCGAGGTGATTTTCGAGTTCCTGCGGAATTGGTTCAGGCTGACATTCCGCGTTGGTTACAGCCAACAACGACAGGACTTGCCAGCGTTTCCGATGAGATCGCTCGGCAAGCAAAGCCCATCGACCGACTCGCTCTCGCGCGGTGGCTGGTGTCGAAAGAGAATCCATTGACGGCTCGTGTGGTTGTTAATCGCATGTGGCAGGAATTCTTCGGGCGCGGTCTCGTGGATCCGTCGGACGATTTTGGCCTGCGTGGTCAGAAGCCCAGTCATCCGGAATTGCTCGACTGGCTGGCCGCCGAGTTTATGAATCGCGGCTGGAGTGTGAAACAGATGCATCGCCTGATTGTGACATCGGCCACGTATCGTCAGTCCTCGTCGCATCGCCCGGAGCTGGTGAGCATTGATCCTCAGAATCGCCTGCTGGCTCGACAAATCCCGTTGCGGTTATCCTCTGATCAGGTCCGCGATGCGATGTTGTTTGCCAGTGGTTTACTGGAGAACCGCGTCGGTGGACCAAGTGTATTTCCGCCGCAGCCGGAGATCGTTGCAAAAGAGGGATTCTCGAACGTCTGGAAAACGAGTGAAGGTGCGGATCGATATCGTCGAGGACTCTACACGTGGATTCAGCGTCTGTCGCCATTTGCTCAGAATGTGACGTTTGATGCTCCGCCGACGAACGCAGGATGCACGCGTCGCGATCGTTCAAATTCACCTCTGCAGGCGCTCACGCTGTTGAATGATCCGGTCTTCTTCGAAGCAGCTCAGGCAATGGCACGAGCGGCTTTGTCGCAGCCGGATCAAAGTGACAGTGATCGAATTCAATGGATCTTCCGCCGCGCCGTGTCTCGTAACGCAACGGCCTCCGAAGTCCGCGTCATGCTGGACTACCTGGAAGAACAGCGTCGCCTGGTGCGGGAAAAAACAGAAGCCGTTGAGAAGCTCGCTCCAGTTACGGTTGCTGGTGTCGACAGAGTCGAAGTCGCGGCATGGACGGGCCTGTGTAGTGTCGCTCTGAATCTCCACGAGTTTATCGTTCGCGAGTAGTTGAACCAGCTCATTCAACGGTTCGAACGCCCGAAGCCGTTCCGGGGTACCTACCGCGTACCGACCGCCCCCAGGCGCGTTTCTCCAACAGCGCGCAGGGAGCCCATCCTGGCTTCGAGCCATCCTCAGCGATCGGCATCAGGATGCGCAGCAGCCAGACGCCGGAGTGGGGAGAACTAATCGAGTTCCTCCGCCAAAATCGTACGTTGTGGGGCGACAATAGTGCGTGCGCAACCAAGCTTCTCTGCAATCCATAAATTGTTTACTGGATTCACTTTACGAAAACTCCACTCCAACCTCATCAGAAAACGAATCGGTGAAATTGGGTCGGGCCGGGCGACGATGTGAGGGTCGCAAAAAACGATTTTGAAAATTGTAAAAATCGTTTATCTCAGTCCCCTGATTGGATCTGCGACCAGTTCCTGAGTCATCGCAGCGTCATATCGCTACGGCTCCGCTTGACGGGGTCAAAATGATAGCTAAATTGCCCGCCAGTGGTGGTTTGTGGGGAGAAGTGGGAAGCCGTGTGGGAGCCGCGGATTCCTGCAGATTACCGGGTCAAAGTTCACACAATGGCGCTCACGGGAACATACGAACGCACGATGGATGACAAGCTTCGGCTCGCCATTCCTCGCCCTTTGCGTGATGGTTTTCGGGAGCCTGAGTCAGAGGATTTTTTTCTCGCACCGGGAAACGAAGGATGTCTGTCCCTCTATTCACCTAAAGGCTTTGAAGCTTTCACGGCGAAGATGGCCAGCGTTTCGACGGGGCGAGTTCAGGTTCGAAATTTTCTAAGGTTGTACTACTCGCAGGCGGAGTCCGTGCAGGTAGACAAGCAGTCGCGAATCCGGATCCCGGAGCGACTGGTGAAGATGGCTGATCTGAAACACAACGTGGTTTTGATAGGAGTTCATGACCACGTGGAAATCTGGGATAAGGATCGGTGGGATTCGTTCCTTTCACAGAATGCGTCGCAGTTTGATGCGTTAACGGCGGAAGCGTTAAACCTTTCCCTGCCAACCTGAGGCTGGCAGTTGTTGTGCGTGTCAGATTGCAAAAAGGCGGCTCATGGAAGTGCTGCCTGTGTTCGCCTCTTCAAAGAGGTTTCGGGAGTTGGGTCGGCGTGAGAATGCCGACACGGTTCCTGACACCTTTTCGATGAAGCCGTGTGCGAGATGCAAGGTTGGCATCGATCACACATTCAGTCGGAAACTGCCGCATGTCTTACCGGGCTTGGCGGATTTTTGACGATAGCATGGAGGCGATTCGTCCCGGGACGGCCTGAAAAGGCCACAGCCGCCTGCTTCCGATTACCGACATGGATGTCGGAGGAGGCAGGCGGCTGCGTTCCTTGGGGTTTTCATCATCGCGACCGGCTCACCGCACTGCTCGCTGCAGATTCAAGCTGCTGTGCTGTCACCATTTAACTCTCGACCATTGAGAGGCATTCCTGCCCGTCGTGCAGTCGTTGCACACGAATGCTCAACCCGCACGTGGCCCAAAGCCGCTCTGTGTTGCGACTTGCCTTTTGCACTTTCCAGTTACGACGGTGCTGCAAACATGCCCGTGACGACTCGTTCATTCCCGCACAAATCGCGGCGAATCACAACCGACTCAAATCCGGCCGCCTCAAGCAACCCGCCTACCGTTTCACACTGAGCAGGATCCAGCTCCATCGATAGAAACGCGCCCGGCTTTAGAACCGCCGGGGCCTGAGCAATGATGCGGCGGACCACATCGAGTCCGTCCGCGCCTGCGAACAACGCCGTCCCAGGCTCATGTATGGCCACTTCGGGCTGTAACGATTCACGCTCATCATCACGAATATACGGTGGATTACTGACAAGACCATCAAACCGGCGGCCACTGTTCCTGACCGGCTCCAGCGTATCGCCCTGCAACAACGTCACCTGAGTTGTCACGCCCAGCTTTTCGCAATTACGAGCAGCCACCTGAGCCGCCACGTCAGAGATATCCGTGGCCACGACAGCACATTGAGGCCTCTGCTTGACGATCGTGATAGCGATACAACCCGAGCCAAATCCTACCTCAAGTATCTCCCTGGGCTCCTCCTTCGGAATTAATTCCAGACACGCATCGACAAGCGTTTCTGTTTCCGGTCGAGGAATCAAAATTCCGGGGCCGACTTCAAAACTGCGTCCGTAAAACTCGCGAGTCCCCACAATGTAGGCCAAAGGCTCTCGCTTCGCGCGACGTTGAACGAGTTCTCGCATGATGGCTCGTTCGTCGTCTGTCAGCAAAGTTCCAAAGTCAGTGTAGAGGCGGATCCGTTGA
>JBILXT010000375.1:0-7164 GCA_044378235.1 Planctomycetaceae bacterium | reverse complement strand
TCAGATTCCTTATGTTCGAATACCGGTGGCTCACGCCACCGGCATTGGATTTGTCGACCCTCCGGGCCTGAAAATTCTTAACTTCAAAAAGCATCAGCAAGATCCTTCACTGACGTTTCGGGTTATGAAAACTCATCGAATCAACACTCCACCACCGTCCGTTTTTTTGGATTCTTCTGCATAAACCGAGGACTAACGCCCATCGGCTGATGAAACCATGACGCTCTCCAGTGAATCAGCAATACTCGTCCATCATGTCTCAGGCACTCCTCGGAAGAGGCTTGAGCAGATCCTCATGCCACCCGAATTCGCGAACGTATGCCGCATTCAGACCCAAACATTGTCGAGAACCACAGACGTCACGAAACGCACACTGGTGAAATCCGTTGCGGTTAAACTCATTCCAGAATCGAGGATCAATTCGCAGTTCAGGCTGATCATTAACCAGCGCGTCGGCGTCAGAGCCCAGCAGGCACTGAGGAAAATTCTTGACCTCAACCTGTCGGCCCAGACTACGAGCCAGTCGAATGGCGGAACGAAGAAACGGCTGTACTTCGAAGTGCGACACCAGAAGATTCGGATCACCGTCTTCAGTCATCGGCCAGTAATTCCAGAAGTCCATCTCCACAAGATTGGGAACATCCTTCAGAAGCTCAACAACCTGCGGCAGACATCGATAACTAAGCTTCGTAATGACGGTATTCGTCATCTGACGAACAGCTGGAAACTGTGCCAGGTTGTGAATGGCTCGCAGAGTTTTCTCAAACGATCCCGACACTTCGGTAATCGAATCATGCAATTCCGCGGAATCAGCAGTCAGGCTGATAAAGAACTCATCAATTCCCGCATCAACCAACGTATGGCAGTAGCGGAGGTCGGCCAGTCTCATTCCGTGGGTCTGAATCCGCACGTGTTCAAAGCCGGCCTCGCGTGCTCGTTCAGCCATCCGAGGAAGATCTGAGCGGAGAGTGACCTCTGAGCCGGTCAGAATGACTCCCTTCCATCGAGCTGATTGCCGATTCTCCTCCAGCAGTTCAGAGAATTCTCGTTCGTCTGCCGGACGCAACCAATCCATCGTGTCCAGAATCATGCAGTGGCGGCAACGCAGATTGCAGCGAAAGTGCACCGTCATTTCGACGTAGTCTGCGTGATTAAAGAAGCCCATGACACTCGCATCCTGCGATAACTCGACGATCAAAACTGAGCCTGAGGCGCTAGCCGATCCTTTGTCTTTGAATCGACTATCGCTGTGTCAAGATAAAGAACGGGGGCGAGGTAGTGGATCTTGCTAAAGATCCCGACGCAGGAGGACCTTTAGCAACGTCCACTACCCCCAAATTAAAGCTGACAAAACACCAGCGTCTCAGACTCAAGTGGCAGGTCCTTCGCCGGCTCAACTAGTGCTTCGGGTTGGTGGTAATGGATCTTGCTAAAGATCCCTTGGCCGCTGGACCTTTAGCAAGGTCCACTACCCGAAACTCAAGTCTTGACAAAGAACTAGTACCGCAATTCCACAGACAGTGTCGGCCCGGTGAATCCAAGATTGGACCCGATTCCATAGACGTCGTCGGACAGCGAAGAATTCATCCAGTACTGTGTTTCCCAGGCGGTCTTGATATCCAACTGCACAAACTGATTCACATCATGAGTCCACGCGATACCCAGCTGATTTTCGGCCACCGTCATGACTTCATCTTCCAGGGTCACAGCTGGCATAAAAGGCAGCAGGGCAGAATTGCGGATATCCCCCATCAGCACAGATCCTCGAACATTACCGAAGAAGGAGAACCCCGTGTTGCTGATCGCGCGGCGACCATTCAATGCGAACGTCGGACCGACACCTTCAAAGGTCGCCGTTCCAACTCCAAAAAGCGTGGGTGTTTCGTTGGAGTATTCAAGACGTCCGTAACGAAGACCACCGGAGACCTGCACATCCCAGTGCCGCAGACGCTGATCCAGCGTAATTTCCGTGTCAGCAACGTCCATACGGATGCCGAATACGGCAGGTTCAAACGGAGGCAGGTAAACGAAGCTATGATCGTACTGCCAGAATCGACCGCGAACTCCAACTCCGGAATCATTGCGATAGCCCAGGATGTAGCGCATTCCGGTTTGATAATCGCCGTCGATGAGCCTTCCGACGGCACCTAAACCAAAAGCGGCCTGAGAACCTGAAATATGTGGCTGAAGAAAGGTGACTTCAATGTCACCGAACAATGCGCCAGTCCCGGAGTCCTGTTTCTGCAGCTGCGACTCCAGAGTTCTCATCGGATCCGAATATGTCGGCGCTCGAAACTGTGATAACTCCGCCTCCAGCCGCTGAACTCTGGCTTCGAGTTCGGCAGTGTCATCGGAAACAGGCTCACTCCTGAATGAGGCGAAGCTGGCGGGCCCTTGAGCGGGCTCCAGCTGAGCATTCCCTGTGCTTAATTCTTGCCCCCACTGCGCGGACGCTACAGCGCATTGAAGACCGAGGATAATGCTCAAGTAGACATGACGTTGAAACAGCACTTTCAACCTCCTCCGTGAGTTACTGTCTCATCGAGACATATAAACTCGATCAGGGCGCAGTTCAGGAGTTCCCTGATCTGCGGCAAGCACAACAACGGAATCCCTTACGACAAGTTGTCATTGTCTACGATCGGCCATCTCTCGGTCGCTCAAAGCGATCAGAGACGCAAATACCAGCAACCAATGCCGAACCGAATTCACCGTTGCTGTATGATCAGTACTGTTGTTACGACTTGCCAAAAGAAGGGTTTTTGCCCGTTTATAAGGGTTTTTACCCCCAACAGTCGCCTTCGGAATTACTTCTGACGCGAAACGCGGAAGCATATTTCAGCAGCGATGATGCAGCATGCGAGTGAACTCCAAGGACACTTCCCCGAAGGAGTGAATCTGTTTTCCAACAGCCCAGTGTCAACTCCCTGGACGTAACTCATCCGAAGCAATAAGGTCTGCCCCTCAATCTGACGTTCACCGTAGCCAACTAGCTCGCCCATCCCGAAGACCAAAGCACGTAAAGCTCTTACGGCTGTCTGGATTGCGACTGCACGAAAGCAAAGACTTATGCCAATCGAGATCCGCTGCCAGTGTGGAAAACGCCTGAAAGCTCCCGACAATCTGGCGGGACGCAACGTCTCCTGCCCAAGCTGCAAAGCTCCTATCCAGGTCCCCGCACTCCCACCAGCTCCGGTGGACGATGATTTTGAAGATGACGTGGAATACGAAGATTCACCTCCCCAGAAATCCGTCTTCGGATCAGCGCCCGCTTTTTCCGCACCACGAAAAAGCTCCCCTCCACCCGACGATGATCAGCGATACTCGCTGGCAGAGTTCGTTGAGGAAACGTCGCAGCAGGACCACGGCCACGGCTTCTTTGAACTGGAAAGTCCCTACATGCTGGAGGTCAATCTTAATGGCCCGGTATGGACAAAAATGGGATCGATGGTGGCTTACGTCGGCAACATCAAGTTCACCCGAGAAGGGCTGCTGGAGAAAGGTCTCGGGAAACTGCTCAAGAAGGCCGTCAGTGGTGAAGGCACTAAGCTGACTAAAGCCGAAGGGCAGGGGCGTCTGTACCTGGCCGATTCCGGCAAACGTATCAGTATCCTGAGCCTGAATCGTGAAGCAATCTTTGTCAACGGCAACGATCTGTTGGCTCTGGAAACCACGGTGGAGTGGGACATCAAAATGATGAAGTCCATCACGGGCATGCTGGCGGGCGGATTGTTCAACGTCAAATTGTGGGGAACCGGCCTGATCGCGATCACTTCCCACTTCCAGCCGATGACTCTCAGGGTCAGACCGGGACAGCCGGTCACCACTGATCCCAATGCCACAATTGCCTGGTCCGGTAACCTGACACCGGAGTTCAAAAAGGACATCTCACTGAAAACGTTCTTTGGTCGAGGCAGCGGCGAATCCATTCAGATGCAGTTTCAGGGCGATGGATTTGTCGTGGTTCAACCGTATGAAGAAGTGTATTTCCAGGGACAACACTAGCAGTGTGTTGATTTAGTCCGAACCCGCTGCGTCAGCGAGGGATTATTGCTAAAACGCTGTCACTTTTATCCCTCACTGACGTTTCGGGTTGTGAAATCGCATTAAACCAACGCGATGTCAGGCATCAAAAGAAAAAGACTGAGCAACCCGCATGAGTCGCTCAGTCTTTTCAAGTTTTCAGATCTGGCTACTTTGCAGCAGCCATTTCGGCCAGGCCGAAACATAACTGAAACTAGTTCAGGATCTTCTCTGTGTCCTTAACAACCTTGCCGATTGCTTCTGCATCCAGCTTGCCGTCTTCGAATGCGTAGTTGACCTTCACATTGGAATCAACCCACATCATCACAGTCACAGAAGCCTTTTCGCTGATCTTGTACTTTGCAGGACCAACAGCGTTTTCGAAAACGGTCAGCGGAGTATGTTCAATCTTCTGCTCTTCAGCAGCCTTCTTCAGAGCAGCTTCCTGAGCATCCGGATCGTCAGTCAGAACAGTGACGAATGCAGCCATCTTCTTGTCTTCAGCATTCTTGCCAACAACAGCATCCAGTTCTTTGACCAGCTTCATTGTGTTTTCGTCCATCTTGCGAACGAAAATGCTGACAACCGGACGAGCACCGTACTGGCAGCGGTAGCAGAGCTTCTCGCCAGCTGAAGGGCCAGTGATGTCGGTGACATTGAACGCTGCAGGGAACTCATCAACCTGCAGACCTGACTTGATATCAGCCGCGCCGGCGAAATTAACGGTGGCCAGAGCCATCATGCAAAATGCAACAAACTTCCTCATGCTTCGAAACTCCCTGAATGAAACAATTCGAAAACCAGAGTCTCTCAACACACTGAGAGAAACCCATCACAAAGCCAGTCGTTCAGTTGGCCTGCCCAACTGCCTGGATTCTGTTCCAGCCTTCGACGCCAACATTATTCGGCGTCAGCGGTCAAACGTCGAACGGTTTCCAGGACTTTTCTGTAATCCTGTTCCGCATCGACCATCGTATTCTTCCGCAGGATCCGTCCATCTTTGCCAATGATAAAGGTCCAGCGACTAGCTGTCACACCACGTTTCAACGTCTGCTCCACACCTTCCACCATTCTGGTGATTGTGTCGCCGTCGCGAACGGGCACTCCAAACGCCTGAGCCACCTTTCCGTCTTCATCAGCAAGCAGGTCGAATTTTAGCGAATTGACCCGAGCAAACAATTCATGGGTACGGATCGAATCGCCACTAATTCCTACCACCTCAACGTCAGCCTCTTCCAGTTCCTGCCTGTGATCTCGAAATCCGCAGGCCTGGCGAGTACATCCGTTGGTAAAGTCAGCAGGATAGAAATAGACCACCACGAACTTTTTACCAATGTGTTCTTCTGATTTCCAGACTTCCCCGGACACTGAAATGGCTTCAAACGCTGGTGCCGGATCCCCTTCCGCCAGAGTGACCTCAGGAGATTCTGCGTTCACAGCAGACGCCAGGACAACCATCAGTAAAGCAGAGACCGCGCCACGCATGAAACAACTCCGAGATCGGCTTCGCAGGGAACCGATCGTTCGCGTCGCTCCATCAACGCACCAACACACCAAAGGAATCAAAACCAGCAGGCATTCAGACCGAGAAGGATTGCCGCTCAAACGCCGACGCTGCCGGGATTAATCCCTTCAGGAGGACGAAACGGCCGAGGGTAGGGTTCAGGGCAGGCAAACTTCCGGCGGGACATCGTGCAATAATGCACACATGTTGGTCTCAGGATAAGAGTACAGGCGATCTTCGTCAAATGCAGACAAGTCCACTTGTGCCAGATTTCCATAACGAAGGACGGGCAATCGATGGGTTGGCGGTGCTCGAACGAAAGTCGGTGGCAGTTTGGGGCCCCGAGGATAACATTCGATGCAGGAATTCGGGAACCCAGCATTGCAAGGATTCGGCCCATGTTACATCGCAGACGGTTTCTGGCCGCCGGAATCGCCGGCATTTCTGCCATCGCACGCCCCACGTGCTCCGCGGCCGCCACGCTATTAATTTCCGGAGAAGATGCTCTGCCGAACGAAGACCTCTTCGCGTGGATTCAGCGAACGCGCGGAAACTGGGACGAACACCTGTATCGACAAATGCTGGGCGCAGCGAATGACTTCAAAGAAGGTGACCAGATCCTCGGAGTTGCTGCAGCCGATGATGCGACTCGGAAATCAGCTCGCACGCTTTTGTCCCGCACCACGATTGAGCAGATCGACAAACATCCTCCCTTCAAGGATGACCTGTTCGAGTTCATCAACAAGGATCTCGATGCCAGCCTGAGAACTCGGCTTGGCAAATTGACTCTGGGCGAACTGAAGACTTTTCTTCTCGAACGCAGCGAACAAGAGATTCACGAGATTCGCAATGGTCTCTCCAGCGACGTTATTGCTTGTGTTGTCCGCCTCATGACGAACGATGAGCTGATAGCTGTCGGGGCGAAGGTTTTCAATCCTCTGCCCGGAACGCAACTGGGCTCAAAAGGCTACATGGGTGCCCGCATCCAGCCAAACTCGCCAACGGATAACATCGACGACATTCGCTGGCAGGTGTTCGATGCATTTGCTTACGCAGTCGGAGATGTCCTGATTGGCACAAATCCGGTTTCAAGCACGCCCGAGTCCGTCGCGGCTGTCGAAACCGCTTTGCAGGACATTCTTGTCACGTTTGGGATCACAGATGTCCTTCCGCACTGCGTACTGTCGCATATCGACGTCCAGGCCGAGGTGGAACGCAAGCATCCGGGCTCAACAGAATTCTGGTTTCAGAGCATTGCCGGTAACGATGCCGCGAATAAGACTTTCGATCTGACGGTCGAGAAAATGATTCAGCACGCCCGATCTCGCACTGGCCGCTACGCGCTCTATTTCGAAACGGGGCAGGGGGCTGATTTTACGAACGGACATGGCCATGGCACAGACATGGTGATTCATGAATCTCGCAAGTATGGCTTTGCCAGAGCTTTGACCACTGTCACTGCCGAAGCCCTGAAGAAACGCGGCCAGAACCGTCAGCCATGGGTTCATCTCAACGATGTCGCGGGATTCATCGGGCCGGAGGTCTTTCGTTCTCGCGAGCAGCTTGTCCGTTGCTGCCTTGAAGATATCGTGATGGGAAAACTGCACGGCCTGATGATCGGGCTCGACGTGTGCTCT
>JBILXT010000058.1:0-25807 GCA_044378235.1 Planctomycetaceae bacterium | reverse complement strand
GCTCCGACCGAGTTCAGGCGTTCGCGAACATGGCCAATGATCTCACCAGAGACATCATCAAGATTGGTCTCCAGCAAGATCACCTGTTCCGTATGTTCCGGGATGATCGCTGTTCCAACAAAAATGCGGAGCACATTAGCACGCTCAGGGAATGTCTTCGTTCCACAACCGCAGCCGATGGCTTCAATCGTCATTGCCGGCATCGGGCCGAAGCTGGAGGCCAGAGTCTTCGCGATGGCCGCGCCGGTGGGAGTTGTCAGTTCGGACTCAATTGGCACGTCGGCCAATGGAATGCCTTTCAGAATCTCGGCGGTTCCCGGAGCAGGAATCGGGCAGATTCCGTGGTCGATCTTTACGAAACCACGGCCGGGCGGAATCGCATTGCAGATCACTCGATCAATACCGAGCAGGTCAAAAGCGACAGCGACGCCCACGATGTCGACAATCGAATCGATCGCCCCAACTTCGTGGAAGTGAATTTGTTCGACCGTCGAACCGTGAACTCGAGCTTCTGCTTCAGCCACGGCCAGAAACATTTGCAGGGCGAGTTGTCGCTGGCGAGGCGTCAACGCGGATGCTTGTTCCACAATGCGGCGAATATCAGTGTAATGGCGGTGAGCATGCTGCTCCGGATGATCGACGAGAACATGCAGCGATCGAAAGCCGCCTTTGATGACTGTTTCGATACGAACAACTACGTCCGGAAGATTCAGCGAAGCAATGGCCGTGCGAACTTTATTGGCATCGGCTCCCGCATCGATCAGGGCCGCGAGAGTCATGTCTCCACTGAGACCTGTGGCACATTCAAACCAGGCGATTCGCATGGTAGGTTTTCGGTTCTAAGTTTTCGGTTTTCGGAAAACGTCAAGACACGGACCGATGCCAGAATCTGGTCACTGGCACTCGATGAGAATTGCGGCATTCAGCTCCTGATTCTCCGTTTGTCCGAAAACTGAAAACCGAAAACTGAAAACGATCCTCAACTACAGCAGCTTGCTGATCGGAGTTCCATCGTGAGCCACTTTGAACGGTCGGCCGGTTGGTGAGTGAACGATTTCTGCCAAAGGCAATCCCAACGCGGTCGCGATCGTGGCGTTAAAGTTAGCTGGAGCAACGCCGTCCTGATCGACCGCATGTCCTGCGGCATCGGAAGTGCCGTAGAACTGTCCGCCCTTGATGCCGCCGCCAGCCAGCATTGATGAAAAGACCGCCGGATGATGGTCACGGCCCGCGTTGTAGTTGATGACGGGTGACCGTCCGAATTCCGTCGTCAGAACGACCAGAGTTTCATCCAGCAGACCTTTTTCGTCGAGATCTTTCAGCAGATTCCCGACGGCTTTGTCGAGGATCCCGGCTCGTGCAGGAAGAGTTCCGCCGTTGTAAATATTGGCGTGCATATCCCAGCCACCGCAGGTGACTTCGACGCAACGAACATTGTTCTCGATCAGGCGGCGAGCCAGCAGGCAACCCTGGCCGAAAGGATCTCGACCATATCGATCGCGGTCGGCATCCTTTTCTTCGTTCAGATCGAAGGCTTTCAGTTCACCACTCGACAGAAGTGTGGTGGCTTCTGTGTAGAAGTCGGTATAAGTCTGAACACGACGCTGTTTGAATCGATCACGGAACTTCTTGTCGAAGGCGTCGATCAGTTCAACACGCTTACCGAAAGACTCGGCGGTCAAATACGCCGGGGTCGTTGTATTTTCGAGGCCTCGATTCGGATCACCAATCGGCAGCGGGCTGAAAGTTGGATCAAAGAACCCGGCCCCCGGATGTCGCGCCGGCGCGCTGATCAGAACAGTGTCGGGCAGGGACTTGCTCTGTCGTCCCTTGAAATGCTGGATCCATGGCCCGATTGATGGGTGTCGCTCAGTCGCGATCTCCTCGTAGCTCGTGCGCATCAGATACTCACCGTCTTCATGGTCGCCGGTAAGTGTGTACATGGAACGAATCGCGGCGATCTTGTCGAATTGAGTGGCCAGCGTGGGCAGAAACTGGCTTAACTGCAGTCCCGCAACGTTGGTGGCGATGCCTTTGGTTTCACCCTGATTCTCGTGACCTGGCTTAAGGTCAAAAGTATCGAGGTGCGTCATGCCACCATTCATAAACAGGTAGATCAGGCGCTTCGCCTTCCCCCCTGCACTGTTCGCCACTTGAGCCGCATTTACTGCGCGGTCAAGACCTGGCAACAGGCTAACACCCAGAGCCGACTTGGCGGCATACTCGACAAATCGTCGACGACTCAGACCATCAAGTTTCGGAAGCAGGTCTCTCATTTCGATCGGTTCTTCTTGCAGAGGTGAAGATCAGAAAGATTCGTAGGCAAACGCCATGGAGGAAGCGGCCGTTGTCAAATTTTGACCGGCCGAAGTTCAGCAAGGACTACTGAATGAACAGAAACTCGCGTGTGTTCACCAGTGACCAGATGACATTGCCGTACCCTGGTGCTCCGTTGTCGGTGACTTCTTTCACCGCCAGAGCCAGTTCCTCGGTGTCGGGTTCACGATTCAGAATGGTCAGGAAGATTGATCGAATGCCATCATTGATCGACTTCTTTTTCATGACCGTGTTGTAAATCGTCGAATTGCTTTCCAGCAGCATGTGCGAGATCGGGCCGTTGAACATAAACAGAACCTGAGGAACCGATCCCATCGTCGAAGACGCCGAGATCAATTCTCGATCAGACTGTCCAAACATTCGCAGGAAATGACTTGCTGGAACAGGCGAAGGAAGTTCGGAAGCCCGAGCCAGCAGCACACCCTTATAGATGTGTTTCTGCTGCCACTTGCCGACACTGCCATCAACCTGATTGCCCATCGAATCCGCAGCCAGCAGGTCTGGAGCTTTCACGGATGTCAGGTCGACACCAATGATATCTGTGCGCAGATTGGCCGGCATTTCGCGGTAGTCATCAGGGACCGCCAGAGTCAGGAATGAGTCCCAAACCTGCTCGGCCGTCATGCGTCGCAGAACGGGGCCGGAGAAGTGATAGGTTTCCCCTGGATTGACCTCTTCGACACTGACCTGACGCTGATAAGTTTCAGTGTTGTAGATAATGCGGAGATACTCCTTCATGTCGAAGTTCAGCCGCTTCATCTCGGATTCAAGGAACACCATCAGTTCCGGGTTCTCGGCGACGGTCGTGTCCATCATGTCATCAACTGGCTCGATCTGGCCAATGCCGAAGGCCTGTTTCCACAGTCTGTTGGCAATCGTAAGAGCGAATCGAGGATTCTGTTTTGACGTCAGCCAGCGAGCGAAGGCCTGGCGTGGTGTTTCGCCCTTCTTGATTTCCGCTGATTCACCGAACAGAGCCTTGGGCTCGACGACATCACCGGCTTTGGCGTTGTCGTACTGATAGTCTTTTGGCAGTGTAATTTTTCGATCAACCTGATCGTTGACCATCATCATGTTGATGCTGATCAGTCGATCGAAGCGATAATTGTTATTGCGGCGATCTTCTTCTTCCTGCTCGATCATGGCGTACTCGGTCTGCAGACGATCGTCGGGATTGCTTTCCCAGTATCGCTTGTCACCGCCATTGGTGCTGGTCAGCGTTCCGTAAGTGAACGCCGCCATCTGATAGAACTCCTTCTGAGTCCATCTGTCGAATGGATGGTCATGACATTGAGCACAACCGATGCGCGTTCCAAGGAAAATGCGAACGGTGTTGTTCATGTTGTCCAGCGGCATACTGGCATCTCGCTGCATGTAACCGGTGGCAGGATTCTTCCAGATCAATCCTTCGGCCGTCATCATCTCATGCACCATTTTGTCCCATGGCTTGCTTTCTGCCAGAGACTGCTTGATCCACTGACGATACGGCTCGCCTCGAACTGTACCGTTGAGGTTATCTGTGTAACGCAGGATGTCGGCCCAGTAATTGAAGCTATGGCTGGCATAGCCATCACTGCTGAGCAGTTCATCAATCAACAGCGTTCGCTTGTTGGGGTCGCTGGATGTCAGAAACTTTCGTGTCTGGTTGTAGGTCGGAATTGTTCCCGTGATATCCAGATAGACTCGACGCAGGAACTGCTCGTCTGTGGTTTTTGCATTCGGCTTGACAGCCACTTTTTCGTAGTTGGCGGCAACCAGCCGATCAATCTCTTTTGCAGACTTCAACATGGCTGCTCGCTTTTCCGGAGCGACCGCTTTTGACTTTACGACAAACGCCGGAGCTTCCTCCTCCTTCTTGCTGTCTTTCTTTTCAGACTTCTTCGGAGGTGCGGTCAGTTCTCTGAACTTTGCGTTATCCGCAGATGCCTCTTTTGTGAGGCCGAGGTTTTTCAGAGTCGTATTTCGGCCGGAATAGGCGGAAGCCAGCTTAGCGTCCAGTTCAATCGCCTTGGTAAAATCTTCGCGCGCTTTTTCGTACTCTTTCTTCCCATTGCGAGCATAACCACGTGAGCTGTACGCCAGCGGATTCTTCTCCTGGAGCCGGATGGCATCGTCAAAGGATGCGATTGCTTTGTCAAAGTTGCTCTGCTCCAGCTCGGCCAAGCCGCGGACATAGTGAACTCGCGCGACGTTTGGATTCGCTTTGACGGCCGCATCCAGATCAATCATGGCTTTGGGAAGATCGCCGGCCATGCCATACAACAAAGCGCGATCGCACAATGCGTCTGCGTGGTTAGGGTTCAGAACAATCGCCTGATCGAGATCCTGTTTTGCTCTGGCGGCATCTCCTTTGACCACATAGGCAACAGCGCGGCGCTGGAAGGATTCAGGCAGTTTTGAATTGAGTTCTATCGCCTTGTCAGCATCCTTGATTGCCTGATCGGCGTTCTTCTTGCCTGTGTAGGCGAGACTCCGAATGCTGTAAGCTTCGGCAGATTTCTCGTCGATGTTGATCGCCCGATTGGCACTGTTGATGGCTTTGTCGAAATCCTGGCGAGCCACATAGGCTATGGCGCGGTTGATATGAGCCAGTGGATGGTCAAACTTCTCCAGAGTTGCGAAGTAAGCATTGTCGATCGCTTCGAGATATTGACCCTTTTGGTAGAGAGAGTGCGATCGGTGAGCATACGCGTCTGCTCGATTCAGCAGCTTGTCCGGTTCACGGCCGGTCAGGGCCGTAACCAGATCAAATTCCTTTATCGCATTGTCGTACTCGCCCTTGCCGTTAAACGCCATTCCGCGAGCGACCTGGGCCGCGGCAAACTTGGCATCGATTGCGAGGGCTTTATCGGCTTCCTGAATCCCGGCGTCGTACTTGCCTTCACTGATGAGCTGCCTGGCCTGAGTGACGATTCCCTCAAGCTGGATCGTTTTGGGATCCTTTGGGGGTTCATTGTTTGCAGGAGGAGCTTGCCAGGCGTGAACAGCTGGCATGTCGCATACAAACACCAGAGCCAGCAAAGCAAACAAAGTCAGCGCCGGGGCGCACGCAATTCGGCCACGCACAGTCATTCTTGAACCCTCAGGCAAGGTTTTGAACGCCAGATGTGAGTTGGAGACAGGGACCGACGGATCTACGAAGTCACCGGCGGTGGAGCCCAGACTCTAATTCCCATCGGCGGTAAATGCCAGTACCTGGTTGTGAGAAAACTGCGATGCCGAGGCAGATTGCGCCCTGCAGGGTGGTTTAACCGTTGGCAACAGTCAGGTTTATCCCGGCTCAATGCTGCCTAAAGTCATCTTCACCTGCTGCTCGACCATGGTGCGATACTTTCCACCGAGCGCCATCAGTTCAGCGTGTGTCCCAGTTTGCAGGATGCGACCACCTTCCACCACGACAATCAGGTCGGCACCGGCGATTGTGCTGAGCCTGTGAGCGATCACAAAGCTGGTACGTCCACGCATCAGAGTTCCCAGACTCTGCTGGATCAGCTGTTCGCTTTCTGTATCCAGGTTGCTGGTTGCTTCATCGAGGATCAGGATTCTGGGATCTGCCAGAACCGCTCGGGCAATCGCCAGTCTCTGTCGCTGCCCACCGCTTAAACGAACACCCCGTTCGCCAATCAGAGTATTCATTCCGGCGGGGAGTCGATTGATGAACTCAGAGGCATTCGCCGCATCGGCCGCCGCGCGGATTTCGTCGGGCGTGGCATGCTTTCGCGAGTAAGCGATGTTCTGGCCAATGGTGCCGTCGAACAGGAAGACGTCCTGCTCCACAACTCCGAGGAGTGCTCGAAACGATTCCACGTCATAATCTCGCAAATCGCGACCGTCGAGCGTAACTCGACCGGAAGTTGGGTCGTAGAAGCGAGCGACCAGATTGCAGATCGTTGTCTTCCCTGCACCGCTGGGTCCAACCAGCGCGACGGTTTGTCCGGCCTGAACATTCAGCTGAATATCGGACAACGCCGGAGTCTGAGTTCCGGGATAAAGAAACGTGACAGCGTCAAACGTCATCTGCCCGCGAATCTGATTTCGGTCGGCTCGCAGGCTGTCAGGAGTCGATTCCATTTCGCGCGGTTCGCCAAGCAGATCGAGAATACGATCGAGTCCGCTGAGACTGTTCTGAAACTGCGTCGCACTGGTGGCGAGAGTCGCCAGGGGTTCCAGCAGCATCAGCAGATACACCAGAAACATCATCAGATCACCGACCGACATGTGCCCGTTGATGACTCGCCAGCCACCGTAAAACAGCAGCCCGGCACTGGCGATGGGGATAAGAGCTTCCCAGACCATTTCCACACCACGCATCCACCACCAGGCGTAAAGTTCCTGGCGAGCCATCATGTTGTTTTCTTCGGAGAACCTTGCCGATTCACGTTTCTGGCGGCTGAATGCCCGCACGATTCGCATGCCGGCAAAAGACTCGGCAGCGCCCGCATCAATGGATTCACGTTGTTTGCGAATGGCTCGAAACTGCGGCCGAATACTGTTGATCCAGGCACGATGCGTAACGAAGACCGTTGGCAGCAATACGATGGCTCCGGCCAGAAGCGTCCAGTCAACCCACGCCAGAATGATGAAACTTCCGAGCAGCTGAATGACAGCACGCCAGGGGTTGTAGAGCATCCCAAAGACAAGCTCGCCAACGCTGCCTCCATCCTCGCGCAGCACGGACGCGACACCGCCGGACCTCAATTCATGAATCCGATGTAATGGAAGTCGGACGGCATGTTCGAAAACGCGTCGCCGTACGGCCAGTTGGATTTGTTTGGAGATGCGAGTGGCGTCCCATCGACCCCAGATATGAATGGCAATTTTCAGCAATGATATAACGACGACGACTCCGACAGCCGCCGAGAGTAATCGCATGGGAGTATTGAGTGACGGAAAGTTCTGACTCAGCCATGGCGGCAGAGGAACTCCGTTCAAGACATAGTCGACGATAAACTTGGTTCCGGCTGGCGGTAGAAGACCGAGTCCGGTTGATAATGTCACTGACAGCAGCGTAAGACCGATCTGCCAGCGATAAGGATGCAACAGACGGAAGAATTCTTTAATCAGTTGCCAGGAAGTGCGGACGCGGTCTTTGGCGGAGCGGACATCTCCGGTCGAGTGCACTCCGCCTTTGGGCAGCAATTTGTCGCGGACTTTTTTTCGATACTGCTCAAATCGCTGACGGCTGCTGTGTGCTTGAGCTTTCTCGCTGGCGTCGTCGCCCGGTTTATCTTCGGAGGCTTTCTCCGCCGCGGATTTGTGATGGCTTCCGGTCGAGTGCCTGCTGTTCGTTGGCGACGTTCTGTGTGGATTCGAGTGATTGTGGTGTGCTGAGGTCATGACCTATTGTAAGCCAGGGGCGGATTTGGTCGAGTGTTGCCTCGCCGATTCCGGGAACCCGTGTCAGATCGTCGATGGAATGAAACGGCCCGTTTAATGTTCGATCAGCAACAATTCGATGGGCCATCGAGATACCAATTCCCTCCAGCTGCATCCATTCGACCCATGTCGACTGATTCACGTCGACGCGAAATTGCTGCCGAAATGTATCGCCGCGAAGAAGTTTAAGGGGTTCTGGACGTTGTAGGGCCACCGTGATCCATTGGACGGATAGAATGATCAGCAGGATCCCCATGCAGATTCGCAGCAAACTACGGTGATGCGCGCGGAAGTCAGGAAGAGTTGCAAGCAGCCCGGCTTGGTCTTCCGGATCGGAGCCCCGATGTGCTGATGGAGCGGGTGCCGGTGAGTCTGCAGGTTGACTCACCAGGGCTTCGGGAAGAATTTCCTTTTGATCTGACATACCGAGGCCCGGAGTTTTGTCACCCTGAGTGCAACTGTTATTAATTCCCTTCGGTATGATTAATCCAGCAATAGAAACATGCAAGCCATCAGATCGTCAACGGGGACAAATGGGGCCGATCCGCAAGTTCAAATCGCAAGTTCTCCGGGGAGCCGATCTGACTGCGATCGCTGATGACCAGAGTCGAGTCTGAAGCCGCAGGCAGACTGTTGACTTAATCGTTTACCGCCCAGCCGAAGGCGCCGGCCAGCAAAAAAGCCAGCGCCTCTGGCTGGGCGGTAACAGAAGCCTGCAGGATGCGACTCAATCAACAGTCTTGGGATGCGGGGATTTGCCGAGGGACCGGACCGGCCGTCAGAGACTTCAGTCAACGAGACCGTCAGCGTTTACGTCGTGCCATTTCATGGCGTTTCGCATCGGTTCGATTCGAAGTACGATAACACCGTCCTGAAAGACACGAACGGTTCCCGTGGATTCCGAAACAGCGATTGCGATCGCACCTGTGGCCTTGGAGATTTCAGCGGCCGCCCAATGTCGAGATCCAAGACCCTTGGAGAGAGTCAGGCCTTCGGCGGAGGCTCGCAGGTGTCGTCCCGCGGCAATGGCCAGTCCGTCGGAGGAGATCACAAAGGCTCCGTCGATCTGGGCCAGTTCCTTGATGCTTTCGCGGACGCGAGGGTTACGGATGGATCGTTCGGTTTTGGGGTAGCCACGAAATGGATCGTGAACCTGTTCCTGCGACAGTTCCATGACCTTACGATGATTGCCCACGACAAACAGGGTTCCGACGGGCTTTCCTTCTCGGCCTTCGCGGCCGATATCGCAGGCCAGATCGACCACGATTCGCAAAGTTTCCAGCGGGACTTTGGTTTCCAGACGCTGGAGGTCTCGCGAGGTCAGTTTGGCCAGCTGTTCCGCAAGCCGGACAACACTGATCGTGTCACAGCCTTCTTTTTCGTAGGCCGAATAGACAACAACGACGACATCGCCAGTCTGCAGCAGTTCGTCGGCGATGGCTTCGAGCAGAACCTGAGACACCTGAAAATGCCGCGTTTGTGGTTCCTGCTGAATCTCGACAACGTCGACGTCGTCCTGCCTAGCCGCGTCCTGAATTTCTTTACGGTCTGATGCAATAATAAGCCTGAAGGCGGTGGCGTTTTTCTTCAGCATTGCAAAATCGACCGGCTGTTCGGCCAGCAGAATCAGAGCTGCAGCATGGACCTCTTCCGCCAGCTTTGCTGCGGTACGAAGGATTTTTTCAAACTCCGGACTGATCTCATTTCTTGCCATGCTGGGAGTGTACGGCTAAAGCAGACGTGGTCAACGGACGAATTCCTACAAATTCCTGTACAAGAATCGTTCGACGGTTGGCCACACGGCGTCAAAAGAAGACACTGTGCGCTGGAGATCTGATGTTTCCCTGATGGTGGCAGAATGATTGAATGCGTCGACACAGTTCTGAAAACACTCGAGCGGCCGCTGTCGACGCAATCAGGTGTTCAGGGACTTCAGGATGCTCAGGGCATCGCACTTAACGCCCGCTGCGGTGCTCGTCGTTTTGTCTCAGTGTTTCCGTTGTGTAGCTTTACCTGATCCATGAGTGCATCCATTTCCAATCAGCCCGCTTTGTCTGAGCCTCCCAAACCTGCCGTTAAAGCATCGCGACAGGGTCTGATCTGCATGTGGCATGGCCTGACGATTTCCGGTCTTTGCTGCTTGATTCGCAAGAAGCCGCGGACATCATGGCGGTATCTTCCCAGATGGATCACGATCTTCTTTATTTGTGGGTTGAATTCCTTCTACGGAGCGCTCGAGAAGCTGTTTTTTGGTCGGCGAGTCGCTCGGACGGAGATTGTGCATCCACCTGTGTTTATTCTCGGACACTGGAGAAGCGGCACGACCATGCTGCATAATTTGATGTCACTGGATCCACAGGTGACATTTCCAAACCTCTATCAGTGCGTGAATCCCGGCCATTTTCTGCTGACAGAGCGCATTCTGGCCCCGCTGACCAAAAGGTTTCTTCCCGAAACCCGGCCTATGGACAATATTGCGACAGGTTGGGATGAACCGCAGGAGGAAGACATCGCGCTGGCACTGGATTGTTTAATTTCTCCGTATCTGATGACGGCATTTTCCGATCGTCGCGAGGTTTATGAACGCTACTTTGATCCTCGCGACATGACCGAGTCGGAGAGAAATCTCTGGAAGCACTCGTTCCTGAGGCTTCTCAAGAAGATCACATATCGCAAGAACAGCTCGATCGTCACCAAAACCCCGGCTCATACATTTCGGATCAGCACATTGCTGGAAATGTTTCCCGATGCGCGTTTCGTGTATATTAAACGCGATCCGTATGCCGTCTATCAGTCGACACTCCACCTGCGCAAGACGATGTTTACGGAGAATTGTCTGGGGCCTCCGGATTTTTCATCTAACGAAGAAGATATGCTCTATTTCTACGAAAAGTGTATTCGGACTTACGAAGAAACAAAGGGGCTGATTCCGAGTGGTCGGTTGCATGAGATAAGGTTTGAAGACCTCGAACAGGATCCGCTGGGGCAGATTCATCAGATCTATCAGACGCTCGGCCTCCCAGGCTGGGATCTTGTAGAACCCAGGATCGAAGCTCAGTTGCCCGCTCTGAAGGCGTACAGGAAGAATGCGTTTCGGATGGATGAGGCGACGATGCAGCGAGTGCATTCGCGTTTGAGATGGGTCTTTGAACTTTATGGCTATCCAAGCCATCTTGGTCACTGATGACGGTGGCTGGGGCACTGAGTTGTTGAAACGCTATGCAGGCTGGTGCATTGTGAAGATTGGAATTTCGGGTAGACCCTGCTAAAGGTCCTGCAGCCAGGCGATCTACTTCAAGATCCACTATCTCCCCGAATTCTTTATCCTGACGGACCACTAGACGACGGATCTGCCTCTGGGAGCAGAGTTGCCCATTGGCTCAACGTTGATAATTCGGCACTTCTGACCACCGCCGAATTCATACGTGATGCCTCGCCAGGTGATCCTGCGGATGAAGAACGTATTCAGTGTGGAAACCAGGTTCAATTGATTGGGCATAAAGACAGCGAGGGGAAACAGCGCCCACTGCGATAGCGAAATTCGAGGAACACTTTCACCACGCTCTCGCAGTGTACTGCAGACTCGAAGATGACCGAACGGAATCGCCGTCAGAGTCAGTCCTGTCAACAGCAGATATGCCGCCCAGATCTCTTTCCACCATGGGAGCCAGGGCATCGACATCGGGATCAACATCAGCAGAATTGTCAGGTTCAACGCCAGCATATGCGTCGCAACCAGCCACCAGCGTGAGTTATCGATGCAGACTGTAAATAGTTGGCGAGTTGCAAAACGATAGTAATCGCGAAGTGAAATCGTTTCGCGATTCAGCAGAAATGCCGACGCAATCATCGCGGTCGTACGGCCGCTCGATCTCACATAGGTGCAAATCGTGGAATCCTCAATGAAGGAATTGGCGAGAAGGCTCCGAAGTTCCGGATTCCGAAAATCGGCCGCTCGCATCGCCATGCAGCCGCCCCACAAAATCCCCACCATGTTCATTGTTGGAACAGCAAACGCATTCCAGAACATGCGAGTGATCCCGGAGAGACTCGCTTCCGGTGGAAGGTACCATCGATTGCCGGACACTGCGCCGACCCTTGAGTCGCGAAGTCCGTTGGCCAGTTCTTTGAGCGCCGTCCGATGCAGTAACGAATCACCATCGATCCATGCGATCAGCTGGCAGTCATCGGGCAGTGATTCCGTTGCCTGCAGAAGACCGCTGACCTTACCGCTGCAGTGCGGCAATCGATTCTTCAGAATCATCCGCTCGACACGGGGATCGTTTCGTTCCGTCAGGAAAGTGTCCACGATCGCTAATGATGGATCATCGGCCGAGTCAATCACGATGCGGAAGCGAGCATTCGGATAGTCAGAATTCAACAGTCTTGTGAGGCTGTCACGCAAATACGGGTCTGCCCCCCGCAGAGAGAGCACGACCAGCATTGAGGCGTAGTCGCTGGAGTCTGACGGTGCCACGTCTACGTTTGACAGCGTCTTGATGTAAAGCGCCAGCATGTAAATCTGAACCGCGGCAAGGAGCAGCATCCAGATCACGAGTAATGGCCCAATGGTCGACATATCAATACTTTTGAAACCAAAACGCCATTTCTCGAAATTTCCCTTTCAGGAAACTGAAGACTGACCGCGAAGCCACTCACAAATCCGCTCAAACATGACAGGTTCTACTACTGTTAACCAGCTTATTCATAGGATGAAACCTGCCAACAGGAGAATCCCGTCGCTCAGGGTAGGATCATACTGAAGAACCTAAAATGACGGAAGCGGATGGGTGTTTTGGGTGCAGGCTTAAGCTGCTGTTGCGGAAATCACGTTTCCTGTTCCGCTCTGCTCGCCTGAAACCATTTGCAATGTCGATTTCGCTGCGAGATCCGTGGGCTCAAATGCAGATGCTCACGGCATCCATTCAGAACAACCGCAACGGCAACGCGAGAGGTGGATTCGACCAGAAGGTGACTGCGGGCTTCGCTTGACCACCTGACAGAACTTGCGAAGCTGTCCGGAGTTTCCTCCGTGTACGCTTCCTCACCACCCGCCTTCGGAGAGTAGCTCATGCTGCTGTCATCCGCTCGTTGCGCCATCGTCCTGGCTTCTTTTTCGCTTTTGATGCTGAATACGCCCGCAAAGGGTCAGCAGGAATTATTGAAGCTGGAGAAAGGCGACCACATTGCCATCATCGGTAACACTCTGGCCGATCGCCTGCAGCATTACGGTCATCTGGAGGCGACTCTGCACTATCGCTTCCCAAAACACAATCTCGTCGTGCGAGATCTGGGATTCAGCGGCGATACGCTGACCGAGCGACCTCGATCGGATAATTTTGGTTCGCCGGATGAGTGGCTGACGAAGGTCAAGGCCGACGTGATCATTGCTTTCTTCGGCTACAACGAATCGTACGCCGGTGAAGCCGGGCTGCCGCAGTTTCGGAAAGATCTGGAAGCGTTCATCGATCATACGCTGAGTCAGAAGTACAACGGCGAATCGGCTCCGCGACTGGTGCTGTGTTCGCCGATCGCGTTTGAAGATCTGAAATGGCCGCATTTACCGGATGGGAAGTTGCAGAACAAGAACCTCGAACTGTACACGGTCGAAATGGGGAAGGTTGCCAGCGAGAAAGCTGTGCTGTTCGTCGATTTGTTGCATCACTCACAGGAGATGATGAAGCTAGTTGGTATTGATGGCAGTCCGCTTCGCAATCTCGAAGGCCAGAAACGCGACCGATTCGGATTCGACTACCCTGACAAGCTGAAGGACGGCACGATTGCGTTCTTTCCTCTGACCATTAACGGAGTTCATATCACGGAGACTGGCAGCCAGGGAATCGGAATTGCATTCGACCGTCAGGTACTGGTTGATAAAGACGCACCGCAGCCAGAAATCGCCAGGTTCGAAGACATCCGAAAAGCCGTCCTCGCCAAGAACCACATCTGGCACAACGTCTACCGAGCCACCGATGGCTACAGCGTGTTCGGAGGCCGATCCAGTCTGCAATTTGTCGATGGGCAGACCAACTTCGACGTGATGCAGCGAGAGCTTGAGATTCTCGAATCCATGACCACCAATCGCGATGCCGTGATTTGGGCCGCTGCTCAGGGAAAAGACATCAAGCCAGACGACAGCAATCTTCCCAAGCCTCTCGAAGTCAAAACCAACAAACCGGGGGAACTTGAAGGGGGACGTCATAAGTTCCTTGGTGCCAAGGAAGCGATCGACAAGATGACGATCCATCAGGGCATGAAGGTCAACGTCTTTGCTTCTGAAGAGATGTTCTCAGACCTCGTCAATCCCGTGCAGAGTGCCGTCGATCCCGATGGACGTCTGTGGGTCGCCGCGTGGCCGACTTATCCGCACTGGAATCCGCTGGAGGCGATGAACGACAAGCTGCTGATCTTCCCGGACGATGACAACGACGGGGTAGCCGATCGATGTATCACTTTTGCCGACGGCCTGCACAATCCAACGGGCTTTGAATTCTGGAACGGCGGCGTCCTTGTCGCGATGGCTCCGGATATCTTCTTCCTGAAAGACACCGACGGCGACGATCGAGCCGACGTGAAGGAACGCATCTTCCATGGACTCGATTCCGCAGATACTCACCACACGGCCAACGCATTCGTGATGAGCCCCGGCGGGAAGTTCTATTTTTCTCGCGGCATCTTCCACGCAGAGAACTTCGAAACTCCATGGGGCCCGACCAAGCGATTTGGAACGGGCGGCACGGGAGTTTACGAATGGGATCCGGTCACGTTTGATATCAACTTCCATTTCCCGATCGGCCCGAATCCTCACGGCGATGTGTTCGACCAGTGGGGCAATCAGTTCGCAACCGACGGCACTGGCGGCACGGGCAACTACATCGGCATGCCGGGACACGGTGCTCCGACGCAGTTGTACGAAAAGCGAGTTCGCCCGGTTCCGGCGATTCAGATTCTGGACAGCCAGCATTTCCCCGAAGAGAACCGCGGCAACCTTCTGATTGCCAACGTGATCGGCTTCCAGGGAGTGACTCAGTACAAGTTCGAAAAACGCGGAGCCGGCTTCTTCGCGAAGGAAGTCGAGCCGATCCTCTACTCATCTGACCAGAACTTCCGCCCGAGCGATATGGAGATCGGCGGCGACGGAGCTCTGTATGTGCTCGACTGGCAAAACCCCATCATCGGCCACATGCAGCACAACCTCCGCGACCCAAGCCGTGACCACCTGCACGGCCGCATTTACCGAGTCACCGCCGAAGGCCGAGAGACTCAGCCTGTGCTGAAGCTGGACAAGGCGAGCACGGCAGACGTTGTTGTCGCTCTCGGATCAGAGACGCTCGCCGAACGCTATCGAGCTCGGCTGGAACTGACATCACGGAATCCGGATGAAGTTGTTGCCGCCGTCGATGAATGGGTGAAGCAGTTTGATGCGAAGAATCTGGAGCATGCGAGGAATCTGGTTGAAGCTCTTTGGGTGCATCAGCAAACGCGACGGCCAAATGAAGCGTTGCTAACGGCTGTTTTTGCGTCACCAGTCGCCGATGCACGCGCTGCGGCCGTGCGTGTCCTTCGAGACACGGTTCGCGAAGCGAAACTCCTAAGTCCCCTCTCCCCCGATTCGGGGGAGAGGGCTAGGGTGAGGGGGCCTGAAGCCGCCACAATTCCAACAACGGCCGCGTCGAACAACGGCGCACGTCAAGCCCCCTCATCCGGCCTAACGGCCACCTTCTCCC
Organism: Planctomycetaceae bacterium; assembly: GCA_044378235.1. Lineage (GTDB taxonomy): Bacteria > Planctomycetota > Planctomycetia > Planctomycetales > Planctomycetaceae > SXXK01. Next base: position 10,367 of record JBILXT010000058.1, on the reverse strand, counting down.
CCGATCTCGGGGGAGAAGGGACGGAGGAGGTGCTGGTGCGATTGGCGAACGACCCGTCTCCTCAAGTCCGCGCCGAAGCCGTGGTTGCTGCGACAGTGACGAAAGGCCCACTTGCCGCTGAGATCATCTTCGCCGCCATGCAAACCGAGCAGGACCCACAGCTCACTTACGTCATCAACGAAGCTCGCGGCATCATCAATCTGGATGCCGCGATTCGCGAAACGCTGGCTCGCGGAGAAAAGCTTTCCCGCAATGCCGAAGCCTATGCTCTCTCCAACGCCAGCGTCGAAGATCTGCTGAAGATGGAGAAGACTGAGGGTGTTTATCGATCCATCCTGACTCGCGAGAATGTCCCCGTCGAAACGCTGCAGACCGCCTTGACCGGCCTCGCGAAACTTCGCAACGTTGCCGAGATTGAAGAACTGTTCACGTTGATTGAAGAACTCAACGCCAAAGCCAGCGTGAATGTGCTCAATAGTCTCAGCCAGTTGCTGGCTAGTCAGCCGGCCGATCAGCTGGTGAAGGTTCGCGATCGCATTGCGACACTCGCAACCACGGCCAAGTCCGGGGAAACTCGTCGAGTCGCCATTGCGGCCTGGATCAGTGCAGACAACAACGGGGATGCGGTCTTCGCCGCCGTCGAAAAGGAACAACTGAAACTGGAAGATGCCCTGCGAGCTGTCTCGCTGGTGTCATCGGCGGAAGCGAAGAGCTCTCTGTTTGATCGACTGGCGAAACTCGTCCCGACCTTGGCAGGCTCGAAAGGCTCTTCGCCGCTCACTCAGCCGGGATTGCGAGTCGACTTCTATGCTCCAAGTCCAAGCAATGTGGCTCGTGAAACACTGCAGCCCATGACACCGGCCAACACCGGCGTGGCCACTACAATCGTGATGGATCAGCCGGTGCTGAAAACTCGCGATGCTTTCGCTCTGATGTTCACGGGTCATATCGCGATCGACGAGCCAGGCAAGTACACATTCTTTATCGCCTCCGACGATGGTTCTCGCTTCTACATCGGCGGCGAACTGCTGATCGATAACGACGGCCTTCACGGCATGGTCGAAAAGAGCGGCACGGTTCAGCTCACTGCCGGCCTGCATCCGATTATCGCTACGTACTTTGATAACGGCGGCGGCGATGGGCTCAATATGTCCTGGAGCGGACCAGGGCTCGAGAAGCAGGAGATTCCGGCCGACGTGCTGGTGTCGGCCGCCGAACAGACGGTGCAGGATCTCGGCATTGCAGCCATCATGGATATTCCTGGCAACGAAGCCGGCAAAACGACATTGCTGGCCAGCCTGCTGAAGGAGCGAGCGTCCGTCAATTCAAGCCTGCAATCGCTGTCCACAATTCCGGTCGAAGAATGGCCGAAGGAACAGCTGGGGAATCTGGCCGAAGCCGCCGTTTCATACCTTGCGAGCCGTGAGCCAAAGGACCGCAATTCCGATCAGGCTCAACTCGCACTAAAGATCGCGGAAGGCGTCCGTACACGGCTGGATGATGCCGGTCGAGTTCGCTTTGAGAAGCGATTATCAGAAGTCGTCGTGCCGCTGATCGCTCTGGGCACTGTTCGCGAACGCATGATTTATGATCGTGAAACCGTCGCTGTTCAGGCTGGTCGTCCGGTTGAGTTCCGACTAACCAACACCGACAACATGCCTCACAACTTTGCGGTTGTGATGCCCGGCACAATGTCCGAAGTCGGTGAGCTCGCTGAAGCCACTGGCCGAGACCAGGATGCTGCGTCTCGAAACTTCATCCCGAAGAGCGACAAGATCCTGGTCGCCAGCAAACTGGTTCAGCCTGAACAAACGGATTCCATCTTCTTTGAAGTGCCGAAGGAGCCTGGAATCTATCCGTACGTCTGCACGTACCCTGGTCACTGGCGTCGCATGTACGGAGCACTTTATGTCGTCGCGGATCTAAAAGGCTACGAATCCGATCCGGCCGCGTACCTTGCTGCCAACAAGCTGGAGATGAAAGACGATCTGTTGAAATATCTCGGCCGCAACACGGATTGGCAGCTTGACGATCTGAAGGGTGATGTGATGCACCTGTCTCATCGAGCCAACAACTTCGCCGTCGGCCAGCAACTCTTCAAGGCCGCCGCCTGCGTTGGCTGTCACAAGCTCAACGGCCAGGGCAACAACGTCGGCCCCGATCTGACCAAGCTGCCGCCCGAGTATTCAAAGGTCGACGTTCTGGAACACATTCTGAACCCGTCGAAGAAGGTCGACAAGAAGTACCAGTCGAACGTGATCTCATTGACGTCTGGTAAGGTCCTCACCGGCCTCATCGTCGAAGAAACCGGCGACTCTTTGAAACTCATCGACAACCCCTCCGCCCCCGACAAGATCACCGACGTGCTCAAATCCGACATCGAAGAACGCACCCCGAGCGAAGTTAGCATCATGCCGAAAGGCGTGCTGAACAAACTGACGCGAGAAGAGATTTTTGATTTGCTGGCGTATGTGCTTGGTGGGGGTGATAAGGAGAACGCGTTGTTTAAGGGGCACGAGCATTGAGCACCAGGAATTTGAGATTTCAGATTTGAAATTTCAAAATGAATCGCCGTGCCCGTTGGTCTTCTTTCAAATTTGAAATTTCAAATCTCAAATTCGCCGCAGGCGCCGCCATGAAGTACGAACGCTTCGAAGATCTTCCCGTTTGGAAAGCTGCGGCGGAGTTGGCGGTGCAGATCTTTGCGTGGTCGAGTCATGCCTGGTTCCGGGGCAAGGGAGATCTGGCAAATCAACTGCAACGGGCGGCGTTGTCTGTTTCTAACAATATCGCGGAAGGTTTTGAACGAGGCTCGACCAACGAGCTGTTGCAGTTCATTTACATTGCTCGAGGATCTGCGGGAGAAGTGCGTTCAATGCTGTGTGTCATTGAACGCATGGACGCTCCTGAGAATTTGAGATCTCTAATTTCAAATTTGAAATCCAACGCGGAAGGCATCTCACGGCAATTGCGAGGCTGGGCGAATAGTTTGCAGAGCAGTGACATTCCCGGGCAGCGGCATCTCAACGATCAGTCGAAGCGAGCGTTTGATAACAAACTTAGGACCGATCGCTTTGTCGACCAGGTTCGAAGGAATGCAGAAGAAGCTCAGGCAGAACGAGAGCGGGAAAGGCTGCAACGACAGCAAGGACAGAAGAATTCGCCGCAGGATCAAGAGCACCAGGGCTAGCGCAGAAAGACAGTACCTGCAGAGCCTGAGGCGCTAGTCGATACGAGCAAAAAATCGGCTAGCGCCTCAGGCTCAGGGGCGGTAAGTTTGTTTCTCCTGCTGTTCTCATTTCAAATCTCAAATTTCAAATTTGAAATCAATTGCCGAAGGCATTTCGTGCCCGCGGCCTTCACAACTCCGCCCCAAAACTTGAACACGATCCGCCACATTCCTGCCGATTGCTGTCTCAGCACGATCTGGTCCGCCAGTGAACCAGCAGAAATTGCCGAAGACATCGGACAGCGGCAAAAGCTGCTGTCGTTCGGGGCAAAAAACGATGCAATAGCAATCGTCGAAAAAAGAGCGGCGGAGAATCGTGGTCAAAACTTTAACCGCTATTGACCCAAATTTTCCATTGGGATAAATCTCGGCCCGCACGCAGTGTGTTCCTCGGCAGATTCGGCCAAACACCTGCGACTCCTTTCCTCTTTCTGCTGTTCTCCACCGGCTGGTTTAAGTCACTGCAGGATGCAGTGGTGAAACTTGCCACCTGTCTCACCTTGATGGTTCCTTGTCTCTGTTTCACACAACTCAGCCGCACTGAAAAATGTGAACAGTCGCTTTGAACCGGATCTCCTCTTCACTGGTTCGCATGTGTTTCCTGGTGGAAACAGTGCGCGCTCGTGAGCATTTCTTCAGGGAAGAAGCACATGCTGTCCAGAAGACTCACTTTTGGTGCCGCGCTGGGAGCGCTGGTTGTCTCGTTGCAAAGCACGGCCCAGGCTCAGTATTACGATGGCTGTGGTGGTTGTGGTCCCGTGATGGCTCAGCCGATTGCTCAATGCACGCCGATCCAGCCGGTTCAGCAAACCTGCTACCAGACCGTGCCCATCACAACTTACACCCGCGAAAAACAAACCGTTCAGGTGCCAACCTACGAAACGGCTTATGAAGATCGAGAGTACACAGAATACCGTCCTGTGACTCGCACCCGCGAAGTCGAAGTTCCGACCGTCTCCTACCAGACAGTTTCGGAATGCCGCACGGTCAATCGAGACATGGGTCGCTGGACCACGAACTATCATCCCATCGCCAAGTGTGCGCCTTGTCAGGTTGATCCTCGACCAGGCCTCATCGGCTGGATGAATCGCACCGGCTATTCGATGCGAACGGCCTTCACTCCGAACTACACGACTTCCCGCCAGTATGTTCCGAATGTTGTGGCTTACAGTGTTCCTTACACTCGTCAGGTCGCTGTTCACGGAACTCGCAAAGTCGCCGTACAGGAAACCGAAATGGTGGCCGAACGGAAGACTCAGAAAGTTCAGGTCCAGAAGCTGGTCATGAAGTCTCAGGAAGTCACGGTAATGAGACCGCAAACAGCCTATCGCACAGTGCCGATCGGAACCGCAATGGCTTACGGTTCACCGTATATTGGTGGCTCACAGATGGCCTATGGCTATCCGATCATCGAAAACTCCAGCCCTCGAGCAGCACTCGGTCCAACACCAGATCCGATCAGTGCTGAACGATCAACATTCAAAGAAGACAGTGCTGACCCTGACAAGTCGTTCAAACGTGCCGCCGGTGATGACGGTAACACTGATGGAGCCGGACTGGAAACACCGCTTCGCAGCGATGATGATACACCGGAGTTCGGTGCTCCTCAGACACGACGTGCCCCAAAGAAATCAGACGACCTTGTTATTCCTGCCGTCTTCCGCAAAGAAGCCGCACCAGAAACTGCTGCAGCAAAACCAGTCGCTGCCAAATCTTCGGGTTGGCGAGCCACTCGGAAATCGAGTGAACGCAGTATTTCTTCGAGCAGCCTCGACCGACCGTCGATTTCTATGGCTGACTCCACGCGAGAAAAGTAGTTCATTCTCGAACTGCACTTTGAAACACGCAGCGTTCAATCGCGAACGCTGCCGCTGAATCCTATCCCCCTCTCTCCTCTCTCTCCCTTCCTTTCTGTCCTCAGAGTTGATGCGTCCCCTCGCGGCACCGGTATCATACCGGTGCCCATTTTCGTTTATACTCTTCGCAATTCCGTCTGAAACTTAAGCAGTCTTTTGTGACAACAACAAGTCAGGGTTGTATCCGTTCATCCCAACCCGACGCGTGAGAGCGTGAGCGAGGGATCGAAGGGCTTGTGCAAAATCCCTCACTGACGTTTCGGGTTGGGATTTCAAGGCATCGAAGAATCGGGAAGTTGATTTGGGACGGTTCCTGAATCGACAACTTGTTAACGAAATTCTGACTGATTGACCACACCGCCCAATCAAATCGCTGCGAAGGACCTCCGCCATTTCCGATAACGAACCTTCACTGACTCAGTCACAATTCCTGACCAGCGCGGGAATCTTCGAAGGTGCGATTCTGGTTGTCGCATTCATCGGCGGATGGCTCACCGGTTGTGCCCCTCTGGCGACACTGTCCTGGTCCATTCAGGATTTCGGATTCGGAATTCTGGCCACCGGGCCGATGCTGATTCTTCTGACCATCTGTATGGTCTCACGCTCCAAGGGACTTGTGCAGATCCGCGAGTTCGTTCGGGATTCCATCGGTCCTTATCTGAGCGAGTGCCGTTGGTTCGACATTGTTCTGCTGGCGATTCTGGCCGGAGTCTGTGAAGAAGCCTTCTTTCGCGGCTTCCTGTATCTGTGGATTCAGGACTGGAATCCGTTTCTGGCCGTGCTGATCAGCAATCTCCTCTTCGGCCTCGCCCACGCCGTCACACCCGTTTATGCCATGCTGGCTGCATTCCTCGGGCTCTACCTCACCGCCCTCATCGCCGCTGACCGCACACCCAATCTGCTGATCCCGATGACAGCTCACACACTCTACGATCTCATCGCGTTCATCATCGTGATTCGAGATTTCCGGAAGCATGAACTGGAAGAGCAACAAACTCCGGATGAAACTTGACCCTCAATCCAACCCCAGCGACGCAAGCATGGTGCTGGACAACTTCGCAGACTTCGCAGCGTCTTTGAGCTTCGATACGACGAAGAACTTGTGATTGGCGACAGCTTGTTCAGTAATGTTCAGCCGCAGGGCCACGTCTTTGTTGGCCCAGCCGAGCACAAAGATCAACTCCACACATTGCAGCCGTTCCCACGCGCCGCTCGCCTTGAAGTCCTGGATCAATTCCTTCAGGCAACTCTCCACGACGCCAGACTCCGCTCGAGCCTGCTCGCTGCTCCGCATCATGCTGGAGGCGGCTCGACCGGGACCTGTGAGATCGCGTGCTGCTCCGTCTTTGGATTCGGATGTCAGAAGTGGCAACACCGGACGACGCCCTGATCGTCTCATAAAGTCGATCAGCTTGTGCGCGGCAATGGAGAACAGCCAGGACTCCAGCGGCGTCCGATCATCGTAATTCGGCAATGCTTTTAGGAAGCCAAGAAAGGTTTCCTGCACAATGTCTTCCGCCGCCGAACGATCCTGCAGGCGAGTTCTCGCGAAGGCCAACAGGCGACCTTCATACATATCAATACACTGCTGCCACGCATCGGCTTCACCCGCCCGAATGCGGAGTACAAGCTGTCGATCGGCTTCACTGGCGGCCATGGGTCTCTTTACGCGGCAACAAACACAGGATTGATTTGAGTAAGCGACAATGTTCGCAGTATAGATGGAGCATCGCACGACGTAGAACTGGTAAAGCCGTGGGTTTGCAAAGAAGCGAGATTTTTGGACAAGATCACTCTGTTGGCGAGCGGCTGGGCGTCAGCCCTCCGTGTCGGTCTTCATGTTCCTATCACATAAAACGTCGTGAACTCGCGATCAATCTCTCTGAAGAGTAGCGTCTAAAAGCAAATCGACAACGGCATGTACACGGAGGGCTGACGCCCTGCCGCTCGCCAAAAACGCATTACTCTTCATCCGACTGTCGCAGATTCCACGCGGTTGCGGCGATGCGAAGATGGGCGTACGAGATTTCGCTTTTCAAATGTTCGAACAGTGGCTTCAGACGTTCAGAGCCAAGCTGCCCGATGGCCTCGTTGATTCGCTTCTCCATCGCCAGTGGCACCCACGGACTGATATCCGTGATGCGATGAGCCTCCACATACATGCCCAGATACTTGCTGACCGTGTCCATGGAACGGCCCAGTTGATGAGCCGCGTCTTCCATCGAAAGGCCCTGCTCAAACAGGTCGAAATACTCCTGCGTCTTCCCTTCACTCGGAGCCTTCGTCGGCTGTCTTAACGCCGGGCGAGTCTTGATGGCTTCGTCCAGCCCGACGTTTGTTTCGACGTTATTGGCTTCACACCATTGCTGAATCGTAAACAGGACAACGGCTCCAAATTCCTTCTGCTTCTGAGCACCGATGCCGCTGATTTTCGTCAGCATACCACCTTTCGTCGGTCGGTGACGCGCGAGATCTCGCAGAGTCGCATCACCGAAGATAATGTAGGGCGGCACATGCTTCTGAATGGCCAGACGAGTTCTCATGGCTCGCAGCTCTTCAAAGAGATCTCGATCCACACCGGACCACGGATCTTCAAATGGCTGCGCGGAATCGGCCACGCGAGTTCTCAACAGAGTCGGCGTCTGTTTTCCCTTCAGCAGTTCTCGTCCCGATGGTGTCACTTCCAGACAGTTGAACTCACCGGCCTGTCGCAGAAATCCCTGAGACAACAACTGATCCATCCAGTTTCGCAGTTGCGGCTCGGACTCGTCTTTCATCAGGCCGTGGGTGGTCAACTTGTCGTGGCCATTTTCCACGATGCGTTTCGCCCTGGATCCTCGCAGCACCTGAGCCGTATACGCCGCCCCAAATCGTTCGCCTTGTCGCACGACACACGACAGGATCTTTTGCCCCACGATCAGTGAATCCGAAACCGGCTCCATTTCCTTCAAACAAAAGTCACATGCGCCGCAGTTGCTGGTTTCCAGAATCTGCCCAAAGTGTTCCACAAGCTGAGCATGGCGGCAACGAGTACTCACGCAGTACTGTTTCATAGCCTGCAGAGATTCACGGCCAGCGTCCAGCACTGCAGGATCTTCGATATCCTGCATCAGGAATTCCCACGTGTCCACGTCGTTCGCGGCGTAGAGCAGAACGCAGTCGGCTTCCAGGCCATCGCGGCCAGCTCGTCCGCTTTCCTGCTGATAATTTTCCAGTGAACGAGGCATCTCGGCGTGAATCACGAAACGCACATTGCTCTTGTCGATGCCCATTCCGAAAGCGACCGTCGCCACGATGATGTTGACGTCTTCGTCGATGAAGGCATCCTGATTCTTCCGGCGATCTTCATCTGGCATCCCGGCATGATAAGGCAACGTGCGGAAGCCCAGTCGGTTCAACGCTTCACTGGTCGCATCCACATTCTTGCGGCTGATGCAGTAGATGACTCCGGATTCCCCTTTGTGTCGATTCAGGATTCTCTGAATCTGACCAATGGGGTCGGTTCTTCTCTCAACTCGATACTGCAGATTTGGTCGATCAAACGATCCAACCAGCACATCACAATTGACCAGTCCCAATTGTTCCACAATGTCCGCGCGGACCTGCTCGGTCGCAGTGGCCGTGTAACCGTGCACGGAGACGCCCGGAAAGATTGTTTTCAAATTTCGCAGCTGACGATATTCGGGACGAAAATCGTGTCCCCACTGACTGATACAGTGAGCTTCGTCGATCGCCACAAACGAAACTCCCGCGTTCTGCAGGAACTCCACCGTCTTGGTTTGCACCAGTCGCTCCGGAGCGATGTACAGCAGCTTGAGTTCTCGTCGACGGATCTTGTCGGCGACTTCGATCTTTTCGCGATTCGTCTGCATGCTGTTGATACAGGCCGCCGAGATCCCAACGCTCTGCAGCGAATCAACCTGGTCCTTCATCAGCGATATCAGTGGCGAAACAACCAGAGCCAGGCCGTCGCGAGAGATCGCCGGAACCTGATAACACAGCGACTTGCCACCACCCGTCGGGAGCACAACCAGCGAATCCTGGTCGTTCATCACCAGCGACATCGCTTCGCGTTGCAGCGCGCGGAAACCGGGATAGCCCCAGTACTGCTTCAGGTTGGACAACAATGCTTTCGCGAAATGCGAAGTGTCTGCTCGACCATCGCTGGGCGAATCATCTTCTGAAGCAGTAATCTGAGAACCCGGTTTAGTCATCGAACACTTCTTCCCGCGGAATGCGCTGGGGTTGAGGGCTGAAAGCCCGGCACACCCTTTGCCGGGGCCGTGAGGCCCCGGATCTGCAGATGGAAAAGCCATCAGGCCTGAAAGGCCGACACAACAACGTTTTGTGTCGCCCCTTCGGGGTTTTGTCGACCTATGCTTGCCCACCGGTGGCTCGCGCCACCGGGTGACGATTGTATCGTCCCGTCAGGGGCTCGGAAACGCAGCAGCACAAACTCGCCCACACTTCAATAAATCGATGGCGGTGCATCCTGACTGCCATCCGCATGCAGAAACCGGAAGTCACAGCCCTCGTGAGCCTGCGTCGTCTCGTCGAAATAGAGTTTACCGTAACCTCGACTGAACTTCGGGTCTGGTGCGACCCACTTCGCGCGGCGGGAATTCAGCTCCTCGTCGGACACTTCCAGTTGCAGCTTTCGACCGGCAACATCCAGACAGATGATGTCGCCACTCTGGACAAGTGCCAATGGCCCGCCAACATAGGACTCCGGCGAAACATGCAGTACACAGGCTCCGTAACTGGTGCCACTCATTCGCGCATCGCTGATGCGAACCATGTCGCGAACGCCGTCCTGCAAAAGGTATTTCGGAATCGGCAACATACCCCATTCCGGAATTCCCGGAGCGCCCAGCGGACCCGCATTTTGCAACACGATCACATGATCCTTCGTCAGCCCCAGCGCGGGATCATCGATACGTGCTTTCAGGTCTGGATAGTCCTTGAAGACTGCAGCCGGACCGCGATGCTGCAACAAATGAGCTTCCGCAGCGGCCGGTTTAATCACGCATCCATCCGGAGCCAGATTGCCTCGCAATACCGCCAGGCTTCCCGTCGTACAGATCGCGTTGTTACGCCGACGAATGACGTCGTCGTTCCAGATCTCCGCTTCGCCGATCGCTTCCTTGAGCGTCTTTCCTTCGACCGTCACTGCATCCAGATGCAACAGATCCGAAATCTGAGCGAGCAGTGCATTCAGCCCGCCGGCATCGAAAAAATCTCCCATAACATATTTGCCGGTCGGACGAAGATTGGCCAGCACC